>CAYWHT010000311.1:0-5590 GCA_964458135.1 uncultured Saprospiraceae bacterium
GGCCGTCATGATGCCGCCGGCGCTGCCCCCCGTGACGTACAGGCTGTCTTCGGCTACGTAGCCCAGTTCCAGCACGGCATCTACGCCGTCCATCACGTCGTGGTAATCATCGCCGGGATAATCGTGGTACAGGAGGTTGCCGAATTCCTCGCCGTAGCTGGTGCTGCCCCGCGGATTGGGATAAAAGACCACGTAATCCGCACTGGCGTACAACTGTATCTCCGGCGAAAAGCGATCCCCGTAGTTGGAGATGGGCCCGCCGTGGTTTTCGACTAATAGACGGTATTTGCGGCCGGGGTCGAAATTCGGCGGCTTGACGATCCAGCCCTGAATTTCCCGTCCGTCGACGGTAGACGAGTAGCGGATTTCTTCCAACTGCCCCAACGTACGGCGGCCGAGCAGGTCGTCATTGAGCGACATGACCAATTCCGCTTCTTCCATGCCCTTCTCCACAATCGCCAATTCGGCGGGATGATAGGGCGTCGTATGGGTATAGGCGATGCGCCCCGTGCCGGCCAGCGAGAAAGAGCCGCCACCGTAAGGACGCCCAATAGCGGTGCCGCCCAGGTTGTGCGCGATCAATTCTGTATTGCCCTGCAAATCGGTATAGCCGATCTTGGTGTTGCCCTGATCGTCGTACTGGAAATACAAGCCATCCCCTTCGGCATCCCAAACCAGGCCGTAGGGATTGCGGTCCAGACCGGTTTCGATCTCCCGCTTGCCGGTGCCGTCGGCATTCATCAGGTAGATGTGATTCACCTGGTAGGTTTGCACCCGGTCGTCGTAGCCCAGGTAAGCGATTTGGGAGCCGCCGGGCGAAAGCGCAGGACTGCCATCCGGCCCTTCGCGATCGGTCAGGGGCGTGATTGCCCCATCCGACAGGCGGACGCGGTAGATCTCCGAATTGCGGCGGTCGTACATCCACTCATCGTGGCGGTTGGCCGAGAAAAAGAGGTATTCCCCATTTTCCGACCAGACGGGCGTATCATCGTGGTGATAATCTCCCGACGTAACCTGCCGGGCCGTTCCGCCTTCCGCCGGGATGACGAACAGGTGGTCGTAGCCGGGCTCCAGGTATCCGCTGCCGTCGGCTTCGTGTTTGAGGCGCATTTCCACCCGCGGTTGCTCCGCCCATTCGGCTCCTTTGGGTTTTTTGGGCGGCTGCACCAGGGTGGGCGCCGCTTCGGGCACGTGCATGGAGAAAGCGAGCTGCTTGCCGTCGGGCGACCAACTCAGGCCACCCGGCGAACGCTCCAATTGGGATACTTGCGCCACTTTGCCGCTTTCTACCCAGTAGATAAAAATTTCCGTACCCTCATCGGTCGAAGCCCGAAACGCAATCCGATCCCCACTGGGCGACCAGCGCGCCCCCGACTCGCTGCGGTCCGCATCCGTCAGCTTGTAGTGTTCCGACCCATCCGTCCGCGCCAGCCACAAACGCGATTGCCGGCGGTCCTGCATGATATCCATGCCGCTACGCCCGTAAACGACCCAATCGCCATCGGGCGAAATCTGCGGGTCGCTGACCCATTCCAATTCAAAAACATCCATACGGGAAAAGGGCGGATTGCCCTGGGCAATAACGGTCAGCCCGCTGAAGAGGAGGGCTATGAGTAGGATGGTTAACTTATTCATGTTGATTTAAATACTTGGATTATTGACTAATTAAAAATTCAAAACTTTTTCATTTCCCTACAGATTAAGCCAATAGGTCACCTTTGCCACCAATGCCCGGTTCCGCACCGCAAACTGACTAAACGAATCCGTCAAATAATTATCCGTATAGACCAGGAAGAAATCCGATACGGGGGCGAAGCGCCACTGAAAGCGGGTGTTGATGTTTACATTATCCAGCTGACTATTGTATTGCACGAAGGTGGTCAAAAACAGGCTGCGGGTAAAAGTGAAATCGAAGCGCGGCCCCACCAACCAGATGTCGGCGGCTTCAAACGGATCGTCGAGTTTGATGTGGTTGTAATTATAGGTCATGCTGACCGAGCCGTAGGGCTGGAAGCGGTAAGTCAGGCTGCCGCTCATCCCGGCGCGGAAGCCGTTATAAAGCTGTCTGATCACCGGGGAAATGTTGAAGTCCCCTTCGATTTCACTCCCGTTAATCGCCTGCTTGTTAACGAAGCTGCCTTTTTGGAAGCGTAAAATCTTAAAAGGAATAGCAAATTCGGCCACCCAGCAATCTTCTTTCCGGCTGGCTTCGCCAAACCACTTATTGTCCCAGGAAGCAGCAAAGTCATCACCTTGCCGCCCGCCGTTGGCGATGAGCGCCTCCCGCCGCACTCCGTAGGGGTTCATCCCGAATACAAAGGCATTGGTTTTGTCATTATAGGTGTCAAAAACCAGGGTGATGTTGTCGTTAAAGCGAAAGCTGTAATCCCGCCGCAGGGAGGGGATGACAAATTCATCGCCCGTACTGTGGGCAATGACGGCTACGTAGAGGTAATCGTCGTCGTATGCCATTTGCACTTCCGTCTGCCCTTCCGCCCGCGTCGAGTCCATCGGAAAGGTCTGCCAAAAATTGCTGACTTCCTCACTGTTCTGCCAAGCCGGATCATCCAACTTGCCGTCAATCTCCACCGGCCGCTCCGTGCGCAGCGGTACGATATCCGCTTGCGGCTGGCCGTAGAGGACGTTTAGCACCGGCAGGAGTAGGGCGAAGAGTAGGGTTTTTCGCATGTTGTTTTGGTTTGAATGGTGAGTAATGCCTGCCGGCAGGCACTACTCACCATTCCCTATTCAGACTTCTCCATCCGCTCCAAACTCATCCCTCCATGATAAATCGAATTAAAGATCAACTTATACGTGCCCCGCGGCTGCCCGCGGAATTGGGGGCGGAAGCTAAACAGCACGACATTGCCCTCGCCGTGCTTGACTTGCAGCATGGCGGCCTTGTTACTTAGGTAGCGGCCTTCTCCCTGGGCCCAGCCGCTCATCAGCAGGTCATCATCGGCGAATTGGACGAGCACCTCGGCTTCTGGCTTGGGGGCTTTTTCGATATCTTCTTTACCCCCCTCGCCCATATAATCGGGCTCGTAGATTTCGTAGGCGCGGCTACGGGAAAAGGAAGCCGCAATCTCTTCCTGCATGCCGTAGGTCAGGGGCATGTTGGTATGCACCTTCGCCCGGATCAGCGAGCCGGGGATGAAGAATTGATCGCTGGAGAGCCTTTCGGTCACGTTGCGGATGGGTAATCCAAACTGCTCGATGGCAAAGTCGCTGGCCTCGTCGAAGGTAATCAGCGTGCCGCCGGCTTCGACGTATTCGTCAAGGGCCTGGACGCCTTCCAGCCCCATGCCGCCCGCGTATTCCTTAGGCATGCGGCTTTCCGGATAGCCGTGCATGATGCGCGATCCCGACATGGAAGGGATGATCAGGGCATTGTACTGGCTGAGGTTGCGCTCCAGCAGGTCGGCGTCGTGGAGGGTATCCAGGTCGAAGCTGTGTTGTTCGAGCACCCAGCGGGTCCAGCCCTCGTCCATGCTGGCGGTCCAGCTCTTGTAGAGGCCTACTTTAATGGATTCGAGCGCCCGGTAATCTACGGAAGGTTTCTTATTCAGGCCGTAGAAATGGACGCCGTTATCGGCCGCCATCTGCCGTACGGCGTCGTCTACCTCATCGCCGCCAACCCAGAAAGAGCCGCGGGGCATCATCTGGCCGCCCATTTCCAGACTATCCTGTAGTACATAAACTTCGAAGCCATTGGCTTGCATTTGATTGACGGTTTTGTAAGCGGCATTTTCCCGGCAAGAAAGTACGAAACCGGCCCTGCCGTTGCCTTCGACCCTGCCTTCCTCGATTTCGATCAAGTCTTCCAGGGGGCGGGTTTCGGCTTCGAAGGAGTTGTCGATGCGATCCACCCGTACCCCCATCTGCAGGGGCAGCGTCCAGCCGGCAAGATCGTAAGGCGGTTTTGGAGGTCCGCCGGGGTAGGCGTACTGATTGGGGTATTCCTGGCGTTCGAGCAAGTCGACGAGGAAGGGGCGGAAAGCCTGCCCCCCGTAGAAGATAATGCTGCCGGCTTCGTAGCTCGTGTCGCCGACGGCGAAATCGGCCGTGGCTTCGTGGGCCTCCAGGCCACCGCGCTGCAGGATTTCGACGAGGTTACGGGCCTCCCCTTCATCCCATTGTTCGGTGGGAATGACGTAGGCAAAAGCTTCCTCCTCGTTTTCAATGGCGTCGCGTCCCATCTGGTAAATGTTGCGCAGAAACTCCTCCTTGCGATCCGCCGCGATATCGAGTACGCCCATGGAGGCGGTCAGCATGTAGTCGACCGCGTCGCGGAAGTGCGATTCGCCGCCTTCCCAGGGGTAGGGGTAGAAGATTTCCGAGCCGTCGGCCCGCATGCCGGCCACCATCTTGGGCTTATCCTCGGGGTCGTAGTAGCGGGGCGTAGGCGTGGCGTGCGCCGTTTCGGTCAGGATGCCGATCATATTGTGGTAATAGGGGGCGGTACGCATGCCGCCGTTCCACCACATGCTGAAGTAGACCCCCGAGATGACACCCGGCATCTTTTCCATGGCGAAGCGGTTGGCCATGGCGGTGCCGACGAGGTTGACCCCCGTGGTTACGCCGGGATGGATACGGTAATTGATGGGGCTGCGGAAGGGCGGCAGGAAGATGCGCGCCCAGGACGGTGAGGTTTGGTGATGGTTGTGCACAATCTGTGGGAACCACTCGCGGTACAGCATATTGGTGGCGGCCCGCGTCTCGGGCATATTGTTCATAAACCAGTCGCGGTTATTGTCGTGCCCCACGTACTTCTGATAGAGGATGGGGGGGCGGGAAGTCTCGTAAGGGGTGCCGAGGTTTTTGCGGTACCAGTCGGTCACAATGTCGAGCCCGTCGGGATTGATTACGGGGCAAATCAGGGTGACGACCTTGTCCCGGATTTTTCGCATCTCGGCCGTTTCTTCGGTAGCGATGTCATAGATCAACTCGTTGATCATCTGGGCGCAGGCCCGCTCGGTGGCGTGCATGCCCGCATCGAACCAGACGACGGCCTTGCCTTCTTCCACCAGTTGCTCGGCTTCGTCCTCCGAAATGCGGGCCCGAGCCAGAGCCGTGGAAATTTCCTTCCAGCGGTCCAGTTGTTGTATATTTTCTTCCGAAGAAATAAACAGCAATTTGATGGGCCGGCCCATGACCGACTCGCCGATGTCGATCATCTGAACGCGATCGGAAGCGGCGGCCACCCGCTCGTAGTATTCCTGCATCTGATCGTAATCGGCCATCTTGTAGTCGGCGCCGACCTGGAAGCCGAAGACTTCTTCGGGGGTGGGTACCTGGGCCAGGAGCCCGAGGGTGCCGGTCAGGGTGACGAGCAGCACCAATAAAGTTTTAGGTATTGCGAATTGCATGGATACGTGTTTTAATGATTCGAAGGGAAGTTAACATTTGATGGGGAAAGCTACAAAAAAGTTAAGCCCGGGCTGTCGGGAGGGATTGCTTTGGAGAGGAAGGAGGAACGCTAGCTTTTGGGGGCATTGTGATGCTGGATTTCAACAAAAGAAAGAAAATTATACTTAGTACACTGTGCAATAAGTAGCTTTGCGCTTTGGCAGTGTCTTTTGGCGAAAGG
>CAYWHT010000312.1:0-1958 GCA_964458135.1 uncultured Saprospiraceae bacterium
TTGGAGCTCCGTAGGAGCGTTAGGTTTCAATGTGTCGCTCCTACGGAGCTCCGGTTTGATCGATGTTTCGTGAAGCTACCAATATATTCGGCCCGCTGGGCCTTCAGTTGAGGGGGGATGAGGTGTTTATGGCTATCGAATGGTTGGGCCTTGAGGCCGGCCTGATGTTTTGAGCACAGGTTGAGCGTATAAGTAAATGATCGTTTTCGGGAGCTTATTTTGGCGATAGACCAGGCGCGAAGGGGGAAGATAGCCATCGCCAACAAGGTGATGGATGAGGCCTATATCTCAGGCTCCGCCCCCACAAAACCATTTTCCCAGGTGGGTGCAAAACAACACCTACCCCTCCCGGGGATGCTCAATCGCTGCCCGGGCCGCCGCCAGGCGGGCAATTGGTACGCGGAAGGGCGAACAACTGACGTAGTCCAGGCCCAAGCGGTGACAGAACTCCACGCTTTGTGGTTCGCCGCCGTGTTCCCCGCAGATCCCCGTCTTCAGATCCGGGCGCTGTTTTCGGCCGCGTTCTACGGCCAGCCGCACCAGCTCGCCGACTCCTCTGCGGTCGAGCACGTGGAACGGGTCTACGCCGAGAATTCCCTTCTCGAGGTAGGTGGGCAGGAAGCCGCCGATATCGTCCCGGCTGAAGCCGAAGCTCATCTGCGTCAGGTCATTGGTGCCGAAGCTGAAGAACTCTGCTTTTTCCGCCATCGGGCCGGCGCGCAGGGCGGCGCGCGGGGTTTCGATCATGGTGCCAAAGAGGAAGGGAATCTCTTTTACCCCCATGGCCTTACAGGCCTCCGCGTAGATGCGCTTGACAATTTTTTCCTGATCTTCCAGCTCGTTGCGGGAGCAGGTCACCGGGATCATGATCTCGGGTAGGGCTTGCTTGCCTTCGCGATTGAGTTCGGCGGCTGCTTCGAGGATGGCCCGCACCTGGGTCTCCGTAATTTCCGGATAGCTAACCCCCAGGCGTACGCCCCGGTGGCCGAGCATGGGGTTGTTTTCGTGCAGGGCGAGTACGCGCTTTTTCAGCAGGTTGACCTTTACGCCCAGTTCTTGGGCTAATTCCCGTAAGCGTTGGTTATCGTGAGGTACGAACTCGTGCAGGGGCGGATCGAGCAAGCGGATGGTTACCGGCTTGCCATCCATGATGGCGAGGGTTTTTTTGATATCGCTTTTAATGAATTCAAAGAGCTCGTCTAGCGCCGCACGGCGATATCCTTCGGTTTCACTGAGTATCATCTTGCGCAGGAGGTGCAGCGGCTCTTCGCTACCCTTGCCGTAGAACATGTGCTCGGTGCGGAAGAGGCCGACGCCTTCGGCGCCGAAGCGCAGGGCGTTGGCGGCGTCGTGGGGCGATTCGGCGTTAGCGCGTACGCCCAGCACCTTCGTCTTATCGACCAGTTGCATCAGGGTTTGGTAGGCTTCGTTATCTGCGAGATCGGTTTCCACCACGGGCATACTGCCAAGGTACACCGTTCCGGTAGCCCCGTTCAGGCTAATCCAATCTCCTTCCCGGACCTTCTCGCCGTCCGGCGTGCGGAAGTATCCCTTGGCTTCGTGGATATCGAGGTTGTTGCAGCCTACGATGCAACACTTGCCCCAACCGCGGGTTACGAGGGCGGCGTGGGAGGTCATGCCCCCCTTGGCGGTCAGCACTGCGGCGGCGTGGAACATGCCGTCTACGTCTTCGGGGGAGGTTTCTTCCCGCACCAGGATGACGTCTTCGCCCGCCCGTTTCATTTCAACTGCTTTCTCAGAGGAGAAGACGGCTTTGCCTTTAGCTCCGCCGGGGCCGGCGGGCAAGCCCTTGGCAATGGGGGTGGCGGCGCGTTCCGCCGAAGGCGATCGGTCTTTCGTGCCGGATTGGGCCAGCAGCAACGCGAATGAACCGCTCAGTATCAGCACGGCCACAGTCGCCAGCGCGAGGGTGCGACGAGAGCCGCCAGCGCGGGGCA
>CAYWHT010000312.1:1968-5585 GCA_964458135.1 uncultured Saprospiraceae bacterium
CCGCCGGGGCCGGCGGGCAAGCCCTTGGCAATGGGGGTGGCGGCGCGTTCCGCCTCGATATCGAGGCGCGGCAGCAGGAGCTCCGTCAATTGATTGGGGTGAACGCGCAGCAAGGCCGTCGGGCCGTCAATCATACCCTCCCGGTACATTTCGGCGGCCATCCGTACGGCGGCCGTGCCGTTGCGTTTGCCGGTACGCGTTTGTAGGATGTAGAGGGCGCCTTTTTCAATGGTAAACTCAAGGTCCTGCATGTCTTGGTAGTGCGCCTCCAGCTGCCGCTGATGCGCATCGAGCTGGGCGTAAATTTCGGGCATTAAGGACTCGAGGGTCGGCAGGCGCTCGCTCTGCGCATTCTTGGAGTAGGCATTGATGGGTTGCGGCGTGCGGGTGCCGGCCACCACGTCTTCTCCCTGCGCGTTGATCAGGAACTCTCCGTAGAACTGGTTTTCCCCGGTGCCGGGATTGCGGGTAAAGGCGACCCCCGTGGCGCTGTCCTCTCCCATATTGCCGAAGACCATGGCCTGCACGTTCACGGCCGTGCCCCATTCGTCGGGCAAACCTTCGATGCGGCGGTATTCCCGGGCGCGCTTGCCATTCCAGCTGTCGAACACGGCGCCGATACCGCCCCACAGTTGGTCCATGGGGTCATCGGGGAAAGACTGGCCAATTTCCTGTTGAACGATCGCCTTGAAATCGGTGACGATCTGACGCAAATCGGCCTCGGTCAGCTCGGTATCGAGTTGGAAGCCGCGCTTTTTCTTAACGGCTTCCAGGTGCTCGTCCAACAACCTGCGGATGCCCTTGCCCCGTACCGGCGCAATGCCCGCGGCCTTTTCCATCACCACGTCTGCGTACATCATAATAAGGCGGCGGTATGCATCGTAGGCAAAGCGGGCGTCGTTCGTTTGGGCGATGAGCCCCTGTACCGTTTCGTCGTTTAAGCCCAGGTTGAGGACCGTGTCCATCATGCCCGGCATCGACTGGCGCGCCCCGGAGCGGACGGACAACAGCAGGGGGTTGGCCGTGTCGCCGTACACCTTGCCGGTGAGTTCTTCAATACCTTTAAGGGCGGAGGTGACTTCTTCCTGCAACTGAGGGGGAAAGCGCCGGCCGGCTTTGTAGTAGGCGTTGCAGGTTTCGGTGGTAATGGTGAAGCCAGGAGGAACGGGCAACTTAAGGTCGGGATGTCCGGCCATTTCGGCGAGGTTGGCGCCTTTGCCACCCAGGAGATTCTTCATATCCTGGCTGCCGTCGGCCCGGCCACCCCCAAAGCTATAAACAAGTTGCTGATCCATGTTGGTTTGTTTTGTCATGATGAATAGATTTTGGTCTTAAGATAATTGGGGCTCCCCGAAATCATTGGGGGGCGCGCTCCCCTTACCCAAGCGAGAAAAGGAAGCGAGCGGAGTAAAGCTACGCCAATGGAGACGCCTAGTTGAAGACTCTTGTCATGCCGTGGGGTGACATTCTTCACCCTCTTTGGAGATCATGGATTTTTGGTAATTTTTTAGCCTTAGATGTGCGTGGCGGTTTCCAGCCGCTAAGCTGAAAACCGCCACCGTGTTTCTTATGTATTTCTCATTTGTCTAGTGCGCAGGAACTTCGCTCCTGACGCACTAGTGCGAAGGAAGGGCAAGATTCACCCCTTTTCGAATGGCTCGGTAAATTCCCGAATGTCCATTCGGCTGCGGGGCGTGTATTCCCGCTTCTTCAAAGGCTCCTCGAGCTGGTCGGGATCGCCTAGGTAACCGAGGGCGCCCATGCAAAGGGGCTCCGTGTCTTCATCGAGGGCGAGGAGCGATCGCACCCGCTCTTTGTCGAAGCCCGCCATGTAGTGCCCGTAGATATCCCGATGGGCGGCCTGCAAGATGAGCTGGGTATTGGCCATGCCCAGGTCGTGCGGGGCGGAGGGATTGGGTTTGCCGTTTTTGCTAAAGGTTTTGCGGTACATTGTAACCATCAGCACCGCCGCCGAATGAGCCCAGGCCTGATTGCCCGAAGCCAGGCACGCCAATAGCTGATCGAATCCATCCGTGTTTTTATGGGCGTATACGTAGCGCCAGGGCTGCTCGTTAAAAGAACTGGGGGCCCAACGGGCCGCTTCGAAAAGCTCGTGGAGCTGCTCTTCGGTGATTTCCCGGACGGAAAAGGCGCGGGGGCTCCATCTTTTTTGCATCAGGGGGTGAATGTCGTAATCCGTTTGCGGTTGTTTGATCTCGAGAGGAGTATGATCGGGCTTTTCTTCAGCGGACTGGTTGGATGACTTCATAAAAAGAGGATTTTGTGTATTGAGAACTAACACAAAATCCCGGACCACCGTTTTCTACTCCTTTACCTTTTCCACGAACCGTAGCTACTGCGGCAAGTAAAACCTGGAAATCCGCCATCCGGTATTGATCTTCCCTAAGGACATGGGCGACCGCCAAGTCTAGCAGACCGGTGCTCGGTGAAAGCCCATACCTGAATTAAAGCCCGATAGCGTAAGCGCCAAAAAAAGTGTGAAACAGAAAGTGCTCCCCCATCTTTACCCGGCCGAGGAATGAGGACGGGTTTACCCGGCCGACGCAGGCGGGCAGGCGGGTACCATTCAACCTTATTCCTCCCCCGGCCGGTAAACCCGTTCCGCCCGCCGTTCCACATCTTCCCGGTAGAAAGCCACGTCTTTAAATTCCACGTCTACGTAGCGCTGTGCCTGATCGAAAAAGTGGGGGGATTCGGGCTTTCCACTCTGCCCGCCGGCGAGGATGCTTTTGGCTTTGACTTTATCTCCGAACTCGACTACCGCCACGAAGCTGTTGCCGGAAGTTCCGTAGATCCGCTTGGTGTCGTAGCGGCGGGCGCCGTAGGAGGCTAAGGCGCCCCATCTTCCGGAAGCGAAGCCGACGGGCAAGCTGGGTTCGTTATCGTCAAATTCGGGTTGGATTTTTCCGTTGAGGCGCTGGAAGCGGTTGACCTCGCCCCAGGGTGTGGCCCAATCGCCAAAATCGGCCTTCAATTGCTCCACGGTTTCGGCAAATATGGCGAGGCGCTCCGCATCCGGCGAATCCGTGCCGAAGTAATTGATGCGTTCCATATAGCTTAGGCCTTCCGGTGCTTTGCCCTGTCGGGAATAGCGCATCCCGTAAAAATGGGCCAGCGTCATGGCGTACGATTCGACGGAAGTGGTGAAATCCCAAATTCGGAGAATGTCGATTGGGTATATCAGGGCGGTATCTTTTTCCGGGGCGCGGTCGTAAGCTGCTACCAGGCCGGGGATGAGTTTTTCAAAGCCCGGTAGGTGGGGGTCGTACGCCAGTTCGATCAATTTATCCAGGGTGTACCCATCATTGTATTGCAATAGTCTTTGGGCGTGGATGCCGCGGAAGTTCTCCCGGTCGATCGACATGTAATCCGGATAATCTTCCCGGCGGGGGCTATAGGGGCCCGCGGCGGTAAAGGGCGTGGAGTTGCAATTCTGGATCCAGCCGTTCCCCGGATTGTGGATGGTGATGGCCTCTTCCACCGAATGCAGGCCGCTCCAGTCGGTAGCCGGATCGCTGCCGTCAACCGGTTGGCGGTAGTTGAATTGGGTATCGCGCTCGGGGATGAAGTTGCCGTGATAGTAGGCGATGTTGCCG
>CAYWHT010000313.1:0-5580 GCA_964458135.1 uncultured Saprospiraceae bacterium
TGTTTTTCTTCGGGGTGGATGACGTACAGATCGTGGGGGTGGGGTGGGTAATCCTCGGTTTTGAGTTGGGGGTATAACTCCAGGGCCCGGTTTTCCGCGCCTTTGATGACTTTCCAGATCTTGCGGACGGTATTCTTGAGATAGTCCAGATTGCGGTCTTCCGCGGTAATGACTTTTTCCCAATCCCACTGATCGACGTAGGCGCTGTGGTCGTGATCAAGGAAGTAATCCTTGCGGATGGCGCGCATATCGGTGTTGATGCCTTCGCCCACCTGGCAGTCGAACTGCCGGAGGGCGAAGCGCTTCCACTTGGTGGCGGCCTGTACGACCTGGGCGTCGATGCGCTTGTCGAGGCCCAATCCGCAGGGGAAACTGACCGGGCTGCGGGAGCCGTCGCGGTCGAGCATATCGTTCATGCCGCTGTCGGCATCCACGATTAGGGGGACCTGCACCATCATCAGGTTGAGCTCTTTGGCGAGGTTGTCCTCGATGTAGTTCTTGACCGCGTAGAGGGCGTGCATAGTCTCCCGTGGGTTGAGGATGGGGTGGTAGTTGTCGGGGAGGAGTTTTTCCACCTCTTCGTAAGTGCTGATGCCGGGACCGGCGAGGTCGGCTTTTTTGTTTGGGTTGCTCATAATGGGTTGGTTTTGGTTAGTTGGTGGGAAGTTCCGGGATTTTGGACTTTTGACAAATGATGTATGTCATGTAGCGCGAGCCTCCGGCTAAAGTTCTTTGATGTTTTGGGATGGGTGTTTTGGCGAAAGGCAAGGCGCGAAAACGGTCAGATATTTAGTTCCCGAGGCACTGGGGCGAGGCTTTTTCCGGCTCGCAAGTCCGGGGTCCTGACCACAGGGGCAGAGGCGAAAGATACAGGCATAGCCGAAGCTAGTGCCTCAAGCCGGGCCCCATTCAGCCTTCACCATTCTCAAGAGCCCACCCCATATTGCTTCAACATCATCACCGCCGCCAGAATCACCAAAAAAGCCGAAAGCCAGAGGATGAAGGCGAAGCGCGTCTGCTTTTTGGCCTGTTCCTGTTCCCACCAGCGGTTGGGGCGGATGCCGGTGAGGTAGAAGGTGATGATGCCGGCGATGTTGAGGCAGATGATATTGGTGCTGAAGATGAGAAAAGAGTTGAGGGCGTCGGCGAAATGGGCGCCGCCGAGGAAGAGGCCGGCGCGCATGAGGGGAGGTAGCAGTGCGGCGGCCACCATAACGCCCACCAGGGAGCTGCCCTGCCCGCTGAGCACGGAGATGACGCCGGCGAAGCCGCAGACGAGGGCCAGGATGATATCCTGATACTCGATAGCAGCGTCGGCGGTGATGCGGCCGACATCGTTGGCGAGCAGGCCCCAGATGACGGAAATGCCCAGCGCAATAATCGAAGCGACGATCCCGGTGGTGACGGATTTGCGGATGATCTTGAGATCGCCCAGCGTCGTGCCGAAAGCCATCGACATATTAGGGCCTAAAAAAGGCGCAATCACCATGGCGCCGATAATGACGGCCACGTTGTCTTTCAGGATGCCGATGCCCGCCACAAAGGCCGAAAGCACCACCATTAAAATAAAATTGATCGACAGGTTGGCGGGCTGGTAGACGTCATCGTACAATTCTTCCTTGCTGATGGAAATAAATTTGCCGATGGTGAGTTTCTCTTCTTCCTTGGGTTGGGGCTCATCGACTTTGGGCAAGGTCCCCTCCACCGGATAGATAATCACCCGCTGGTAGCCGTACTTCTTATCCAGTGCGGTGAGCAACTCTTTGGCGTGCTCGTCCTGGGTGAGGATCTTGAGGATGAGCTGCCCGTTGTCCGTCTGGGCGGTCCACCGCTCCACGATGGTTTCGTCATCCTCGAAGAGGGCGTCGTATTCCGGCTTCCGGTCTTCCGATATGATAATTTCCAGGAGTCGCAAGGGCGTTGAGGTTCGTTTTGTTGGAGGTTACATTACAAAGTATACGCTCAGTTATAGTCTGACAACCCAAAATTTGTGAATTCTGACTTGCTCTTTTTAGCTTCGCTGATCGTCGCTTCGCTCCTCGGAGTTCCGCCTTGCTGCGTTGGAAAGCCTCGACAGAACTTAGGCTATGCCTACGTTTTCCGCCTTGCCAGCCGAAAAAATAGCGGCGTCATATTTTCACAAATCCTGAGTTGTCAGACTATAGTTAAATTACGGGCATACGCAAAGGGCAACCACTCGCGGGATGGCCGGATGACCTAATGGCTGGCAATGGTCAAGTCCTTTTATATTATAGCCCGCCAACCTTAAATTTGTGAATGCTGACTTGGCGTACTTTATCTTCTACTTTTCAACCACAATCCCGCCGCGGTTGCCCACCTCCACCGATCCAAAGCGCGTGGCAAAGATCTCCGGCAACTGCCGGTCGCCCGGCACCGAGAGCCAGAGCCGCAGCAGGTGGCGCCGGCGTTCCGGTTCCGGCCAGTCTTCGAAGCCCGTGCGGTCGTGCAGCAGGGCGTGGTTGTAGACGAATTGGAGGTCGCCCTTTTCCAGCATCATGGAAAAGTGGAGCTCGGGATCGTTGCAAAGATCGTCGAAAAGATCCAAAGCTTCAACGTGGCGGGGCGTCAGGCGCGGGGCGTCCGGGAAGCGCTGGGCCGAATCGATGTACTGGCGCTGGTAGATCACGGTAATCCGGTTATCGTAATAGCTGAATACCGGAATAAGAAAATAGGGCAACATGCCTTCGGGCACCTCACCCCGCCGGTCGGTTGCGATGGGTTGTAACAGCAGTTTGAGCAGGTCGGGGCGCCGGCGGTGCATTTCATTGAATACCGTATCTCCACTTACCAGCAGGGAGCGGCCTCCTTCTTTGGCGGGTTGCAGGCACAGGAGGCCCACCACATCGCAGGAATCGGTATGGAAGGTTTGCCGCTCTTTGGTTTGGTAGATGCGCACTTTGGGATCGTTGCTGTCAACGCCCAGGTTGCGCACGTGCCCCAGGATGTCTCCCTGCGCATTTTGGGAGCGGGCGTTGCCGAGGTGAGCGCCCAGGCCGCAAAAGATGGTCATCGCCTCCCGACGGGAATAGTTTTCCACCGGTAAACCACGCATCAGCGCGAAGCCCCGGCCCCGGATGAGTTCCCGGCGCAGCTCCTGGAGTTTGGGCCCCAGCGAAGGCAATCCAAAATCAGCCGTAGTCAATTTGCCAAGATCGGCTTCGGATACAGCCAGTAGTTCCGCTGCCGCTTCGAGCTCGCGGATTTCTTCTTGGGTGAAATGCCAGCGCCATTCGTCCTGCCGGGCGGCCATATCCGGGCCGTACCAGGCGGAGGAAGTCTGTTGCAGGGGCGGTAAGTTAACGTGGGACATGGTGATGGGTTACTTGGTTACGGAAGCTTGAATATAGGAAAAGTTTGTAGTTGTTAGGGGTTGATGATCGTCGTTCAAAGCCCGGTAAGAGCGGCACTAACCACTAGCCATCAACTTAGCAAGTTCCTCCCCCCGCTGCACCGCTCCTTCCATATAACCCGGAAATGCTGCGGCCGTTTCCGAGCCCGCAATCCAGAGGCGGTTGTCGGAATAGCCGTTGCGAAATACGGGATGGCCGTTGTGCTGGTGGGGCAGGACCCATTTGCCGTAAGGCGTAAAAGTATAGGATTCATCACGCCAGACGCATTCCTCGTAAGCCAGGTATTGGCGCACCACCGCTCCGTAGTAGCGCTCCAATTGCCGGAGCGTCTTCTCCTGCCGTTGCTCCGGGCTTAGATCGAAGAGATCTTCCTTTAAGAAGCCCTTGAGGGCAAAAGCCGTTCCCTGGACGTTGGAATGGTCGAATAATTCCAGGAAGGGCCCAGCGTTACTAAAAAGCGTGCCAGTCGACCCGTTGCTTTTCCAGAAAGGCGCTTCGTAAATGAGCCCCGCCTTGATAGATTCCCCCATCCAGGTGTGGGTGCTTTCGGCGATGGTGGTCAGCTCTTCCGGCAGGTTGGGATGAAATTCGATGGTGTCGACCAGCAGCTTGGGCGGCAATGTGGTGATGACGGTTGGGGCGTGGAAGGTATTCGTTTTGGTGCGGACTTGTAGCTGATCTTTTTCCAGCTGGATAGATTGCACGTCTTGCCCGAACCAAATTTGCGCCTCGTCGAGCTGTTCAGCCAGAGCATTGATGAGCCGGCTACTACCGCCCTCGATGCGCAAGCTGGGCTCCGGATTGGGCGGAAGTGGCACCCGTTCCGCCGGCTGGTCGGCGCTTTGTTCGTAAATAGCTGTGGCGCCGGTGACTTGCGGAAAGGTTTTCAGGCCGAGCTCTTTCAGCAAGTGGATCAGGTGGCGGTGTTTTTCCCCTAGCCAGGTGGCGCCCATCTCGAGCGTTGCGTCCTGGTGGCGGAGGGTGTGGATACGCCCACCCAGGCGGTTGCGAGCCTCCAGAATGGCAGCGCGCATGCCCGCTTGCCGCAGACGATAGGCAGTAGTGAGCCCCGTGAGGCCGGCGCCGATGATGAGGATGGGGTGGCGGTTGGTATTTGAAGGCATCATGCGTTGTGGAATATTGCTTTTGAAGCTCAATGTAATGAGCTAAAATCGAGTCATGATCGAAAAGGGAAAAACTTTTATATCGCATCTACCGCCTCACGCGTGCTTATGACTATCCCAGCGGTTACAATCAGCATTTTGCCCGGGCGCCGGATGACTGGATCAACGAACTGCCGAACGCCTTTCCGGAGATTGACCGGCTCGTCCGCCTGCAGCACTACCGTACGGCCCACGTCAAAGTCGGGCAAACGAAATACCGGGAGCGGGGAAACTACCCCTACGAAAAGTTCTGGTGGTGCTGCAGTTTGTGATTTCGGCGGGGTTACTTATTGCTACCGCGATTACTTACCAGCAGTACCGTTATATGCAACAAAAACAGCCGGGCTACGAACGCGCCCAACTGCTCGCCATACCCGATATTCCGCCTGCGGCGAAAAAACACTACTTTCGGCTTAAGGCGGAGATGGAAGAAATAGTCGGGGTGAAGGGGGTTAGCGCCGTCATGGAAGAACCTTCCAACCACGTTCGGGATATGGGCATGGTGTACGCCGAAGGCCGGGTTGAGCAAACCGATGAACTGGCGATGGACATTCTAACCGTAGACCGTAACTTTCTCGAAGTCATGAATCTGAAACTGGCGGCGGGGCGCAGTTTCGAGCGGGAGGGTCAACCGGAAGTCGTATTTCCCGATACCGCGGAACAAAGACGTAAAGAAATCGGCATCCGGAAGATTGTCGGCGCTTCGGTGCGTCAGCTCGTGCAGTTGCTGGCCCGGGAATACGTGGTCTTGGTAGTCCTCGCCAACCTTATCGCCTGGCCGCTGGCGTATTTTCTACTCCAACGCTGGCTGCAGGGTTTTGCCTACCGGGTGGAACTCCAGCCCGGCTGGTTTTTGCTTGCCGGCGGGCTTACGTTGGGGGTGGCTTTGTTGTCGTCGGGTTGGCAGGCGCTGCGGGCGGCTTGGGTGAATCCGGTGGATTCATTGCGAGAGGAATAGTTAGCCCGGATGATGCATGAGTTTTTCGTAGTCAGCGGCGCAAAGGGTTGCCAGGCCTGGTCGCTCGCAGGAATGAGCCGCGCAGGCG
>CAYWHT010000314.1:0-5573 GCA_964458135.1 uncultured Saprospiraceae bacterium
GGCCTACCTGTATGGGCTATCTTCCCTCTTCGCGCCTTGTCTATCGCCAAAATAAACTCCCGAAAACGATCATTTACTTAGTGCCCGAAGCACTAGCCAATCCAGCCATTCTGCCCGGAAATAGCGTTGAAATTTTTCCGGTTCGGGGCGGTGAAGTCTCACCCATTGGTGGGTGATGGGATGCCGGAAATCCAGGGCGACGGCGGCGAGGAAAAAATATTCTCCTCCCAGGTCTGCCGCCTGGCCGTTGTACTTTCCATCCCCAAGGATGGGATAGCCGTTGCGGGAAAGGTGCTTGCGAATCTGGTGTTTGCGACCGGTCAGCGGATAGAGGTCGAGCAAGGAGAGATGGCCAAAGCGGGCGGAGGGGGTGCTGCGCACCCGCCGGTAAAGGGTGGTGGCGGGCTTGTCTTCGACCCGGCGGTCGAAGCGACCGGTGAGGGGCGGCTTCCCGAACACCAGGGCCCGGTAGCGTTTGCCGATGGTTTTTTCCTGGAATTGTCGCCCCAATTCCATGCGGGCGCGGGCCGTCTTGGCAGCGAGCACCAGGCCGCTGGTGGGGGCGTCGAGGCGGTGAGCCGGTTGAGCCCAGGGCAGGGCGTCGGGCTGGGTGGAAGGCTGCAGGTTGCTGAGCAAGGCGTTTTCAATGGTGCGGTAACGATTGCCGTTGACCGGAATGCCGGCGGGTTTGTAAATGATCGCGACGTAATCGTCTTCGTATACGACGGGTAGCGGCTGCTTCCAGGGGCGAGGCATGCGTTGGCGGGAAGGCAACAGCTCGATGGTCTGCCCGCTCTCTACCCAGTCAGCCGTCACGCCCACCCTTCCGTCGATGAGGACCTCTCCGCGCTTAATCGCTTTCTTAACACTTTTGCGCGACGGCAACTGCTCAAACAAGCCCCGTACGTAATTGCTGAGCCGCACCCCGGAAACGCCTTCGGGCACGTGGTGCGTAGCGCGTATGGCTTTTTGTTTGGTTTCCTCTCCTAGCATAAAATTTTAGACATAAGTATCGACTAAAATACGGTGGCCCTCTTTCGTTAACACCCAAACGAGAAGGAAGGTCACTTCACTGATTTGTTCCCGTCCTTCGGCATCGGTATAGCCGAGTTTTGAACGGCCAAATTGGTAAATGACATCTTCGGGGAGCTCGATGTTCATTTCCGTCCACAAGGCAGGCTTTTTCGGCAGGGCTTTCCACTTAGGATGCTGAAGGATGGCTTCGAGCTCCTTGGTGGTCAGGTAGCTTTCTATGCGCCACTGGGTAGGTTCGCCGGGCGCCTTGCGCCAGTAAGCATCGATGGCCTTGCGCCCTTCGGCGATGATGTCGCCCCCGGCGATTAAGAAGGCGCTGTCCAGGTAGAATTCGGCCACTTTGGCGGGTTGGCCCGAATTCCAGGCCGTTTTCATCCCGCGAACTTGTTCGCGTACGGCATAGGAATAGCCCTCTTCGCAAGCGGGAAGAAGAAAGATTCCGGCAATTAACAAGAACAAAAAGTTCCGCATGACAAGATCTATTTGGAAGGGTCTACAAAGCGGTTCAGCTCAGATTTGGTCATCGGTCCGGCGTGGCGTTTTTGCTCCCGGCCCCGGTCGAATAGCAAGATATGGGGCAGGCCTTTAATATCAAAGCGTTTCACCAAATCCTGCCGGTACGTTGCATTGACCCGCAGTACGAAAACATCTTTTCTTTGGTCGGCAAAATCCTCGAGCGCGCGCTCCATCATGATGCAGGGACCACACCAATCCGCCCAAAAATCGACCACCACCTTCGGATACTTTTGCAGGTAGCGATCAAAAGCTTCTTCGCTTTCGGCCGATACGAGATTGTCTTCTGGGACTTCCTGGCGGAATGCTTTTCGAATCCAGGCAAAAGGCATTCGGATTTGCGCCAGAAAGGTCGAAAATATAAAGATATTGACCGCCCCGGCGTACTGCATGGCGGTTTTGAAGGTTTTGCGTTGCCGATAGGCTTCCTCGGCCCGGTTTTGGAAAGCGACGAGGCGGTGGGCAATCCTGCTGTCAAAGAATAGCCAGTTGAGGAGAAGCAGCAATAAGGCAATGAAAAGGATTTCGAACCACATAACGGGGGTTAATTTAATGATTCTTTCCGTCTCACACTTCAATTTCCTGGGGTGTGTCGCGCATCATCCGCAGAAGGCCGCGCAGGGGAATTTGTTCCAATCCGCGTTGTACTTTTAACTCGTAGCGCAGTTCGTAGAGGTGGCGTTCGAGTAAGAAGGTGCTCAGTAAGGTATTCCAATCTTGGTTATTCGGCGGCGCCAGGCCGGCCGTTTTGGCTTTGGGTAAATAGCCTTCCAGGAAAGCGGTTTTCATGATTTCAAACCAGCATTCTGCCCAGGGCAACAGATCGCATTCTTCCAGGTTTTCCAGTTCTTCCTGGGTGCGCAAAGAAGCGACGGAAACGTAGTACAGGGAATTAATCAGGGTCGCCAGGTCGCGAACGGGCGACTTTTTCAGGCGCAGTTCGCTGTAGCTGCGCCCACGCTCCCCTTCGAAATCAAAAGTGACAAACTCCCGGCCGGTAAACAAAATTTTCTTGAGGTGCAGATCGCCGTGGGTGCGCACCTTGAGCGCGTCCATCTTGTGGGCGTAAATTTGACGGAAGCGTTCGAGCAGATCGCGTCGCAGGTCGAGCAATTCTCCTCCGCCTTTGGGCAGGGTTCGTTGCTTGCGCAGCAATTGAAAGGTAGAACGCACCAGCGACTGCAAACCGGAATACAACGACCGTTGGTAATGCAGCGAAAAGCTTTCGGGCCGGAAAGCTTCCAGCTTGTGATCGATCAATCCCACCTGGAGGTTGGCGACGGTTTCTCCGAGCAGACGCGCCCGAACGAGCGGCATCTCCCCCAGGCGGGCTTTCCACTCAGCCGCCACATCTCCTTCTGAATTCAGTCCCCCCCAGGTTGGAAAATCCGGCAACTCGGGTTCCGCTTGTACACGCTCCAGGTAACGATGGCTCACGTCAAAGAAATATTGCCAGGCCGATCCCTGATTGGCCACGTAGGGCTGCAGCATGGCCAAGGTGAAGAACTGATGCTGCTTACGATCAAATTGCAAATGCCCCAAATAGCCGGGGACGGGCAAATCTCCCCGCTGTTCTTTTTGAAAATTGATTTCTAAATCGGGGTTGATGTGATCTTCCAACCGACGGAAGATCTTGAGGAAGTATTGATCGCCGAAAGCCAAGGGTAGGTTGCCCCCCTCGGGTTTGAGGAAACGAGTGGCGGGAACCTCATCGATGTCATTACGCCCGTTGCTATTGTGGCGCACAAAACGAAAGCCTTGCGGGCTGCGTTCGCTTCCGAACAACAAATTGCGGAAGAGATAGGTATGGAAAGCCTGCGTAATGGAAGCTTCGTACAGGTAGGCATTCCGTTCGCTACCCCGCAATACGGCTAATATATTGTCGGGTGCGGGGGCATCGGGCAACTGATAGGGATCGCCCTCCCCAATGGTTAGGGGAAGAAAGTACCACTCCGGAAAGCCCTCCGTGAAATTAACCTGAATGATGAGGAGTAAGGCCTCTCCACCATCGTAAGTTACGTAACGGGCTTGGTGAATATTGACGCGGTCCAGCACCCTATTGCCCAGGGTATACCGGTCGTTGCGGCCCAGGAAAGAGGGCAAGATCTCGTCGGCCAGGTAGTTGGTGCCGTTACCCTTCGCCAACTGCAGCCAATGTTCCGGTTGCCAGGCAATTTCCAGTACGCTTTCCCGGTCTTCTTCGTTGACGGTAGCCGGTTGCAAGGCGAACCAGAAATAACCGTAGGGCCCCAGGGTAAAGCGGTTGGGGCCACGGGCGATTTCCGGAAAAGGGTTTTGCCCGAATACTTCCACCGGCGTATAACGCTCAAACTCCGGCAGCTCGAGCTCTACGGCTTGCGGATGGCGCGACAGGTTGGTCAGTATCAGCAGGTGCTCATCCTTATAACTGCGGGTGAAGGCCAGTACTTTGGCGTTTTCCGGAGAAAGAAACTGAATGTCTCCCCGTCCGAATGCCTGGTAGCGCTTACGAATGTTAATGATGCGTTTCATCCACCACAGCAGGGAAGAAGTACTGTTTTGTTGTACTTCCACGTTGATCGTTTCGAAGTGGTATTCCGGATCATTGATGAGCGGCAAATAAAGCTTGTGGGGATGCGCCTGGGAAAAGCCGGCATTGCGGTCGATGCTCCACTGCATCGGGGTGCGCACTCCGTCGCGATCGCCCAGGTGAACGTTATCCCCCATGCCGATTTCGTCTCC
Organism: uncultured Saprospiraceae bacterium; assembly: GCA_964458135.1. GTDB lineage: Bacteria > Bacteroidota > Bacteroidia > Chitinophagales > Saprospiraceae > CAYWHT01. Next base: position 4,270 of record CAYWHT010000314.1, read on the forward strand.
GTAATAAACCACCGGCGTTCCCGGGAGCGAAAATAACAGGCAATTCATCAGTTCCACCTTTTGGCGATGATTGTCGAGCAGGGGGGCCAACCGGTGACGGATGCCCAGGTTGATGCGGGAGAGCGTATCTTTATTGTAGGCGCGGTACATGTAGTCGCGTTCCTCGTCGGTGACCATCTCCAGGGTCAGCTCGTCGTGGTTGCGCAGGAACATGGCCCACTGGCAATTATCAGGTATTTCGGGGGTTTGATCGATGATATCGATAATTGGGTAGCGGTCTTCCATTTTCAGCGCCATAAACATGCGGGGCATGATCGGGAAGTGATAGTTCATATGGCATTCATCCCCGTCGCCGAAATAGGCCGCCGAATCTTCGGGCCACATATTGGCCTCCGCCAGAAGCATGACCCCGCTGTTACGCTTGTCAACGTGGGCGCGCAATTTTTTGAGGAAGTCGTGCGTCTCGGGCAGGTTCTCGCAGTTGGTGCCGTCGCGCTCGAACAGGTAAGGCACCGCATCGAGGCGAAAACCATCGACGCCTAAATCCACCCAAAAGTCAATGACGCGGAAGATTTCCTTTTGCACATCCGGATGGTCGTAGTTGAGATCGGGTTGGTGGGAGTAAAAGCGGTGCCAGTAGTAAGCGTTGGCTACCGGGTCCCAGGTCCAGTTAGAACTCTCAAAATCCTGAAAGATGATCCGGACGTCTTTGTATTTTTCGGTCGTATCGCTCCAAACGTAGTAATCGCGGTACTTGCTTCCGGGCTCCGCCCGCCGGGCCCTTTGAAACCAGGGATGTTGGTCGGAAGTGTGGTTAATGACCAGCTCCGTAATAACTTTCAGCCCCCGCTCGTGAGCCTTGCGCATGAATTTGCGAAATTGGTTGAGGTTGCCGTAATCCGGATTGATATTGTAGTAATCCGAAATGTCATACCCCCCGTCCCGCTGGGGAGAAGGATAGAAGGGCAAGAGCCAAATGGTAGTCACTCCAAGATCCTGTAAGTAATCCAGACTTTCAATCAGGCCTTCGAAATCGCCGATGCCATCGGCATTGCCATCCTTGAATGCCTTGATGTGCAATTCGTAAATGATCGAATCTTTAAACCACAGGATATCCTGATATTCTGTTCCTATATGGGGCATGTTACGACTGTATTGAGACTAGGACAAATCTTGTTGCTTTTGCGGCGCAAAGTTGATAATAATCCAATACGCAACAAAAACCTCAAAGTTACAAACGCTTGCAAGACCAATTGTTTAGAAGAGTGGTTTAATTATAATTCAGAGCCTTTATCGTAAAGCGC
>CAYWHT010000315.1:0-5568 GCA_964458135.1 uncultured Saprospiraceae bacterium
AATACGTCTATATAACGACCGTTTGGGCGATGAAGTATTAGCCAAAAGTATTATAACATTTTTCGCTTTGCGCGTCTACATTTTCACCCGGCTGAAGGAAAGGGCGTTGATGAGATAACTGGGTAGGGGTTTGGTCGGATTGCGGTTGCGCAGGTTGAGGTACCAGTTCCATTTTTTGATGATGGGAATTTTGTGGGTTTCCACAAATTCGATGAGGGTGCCGTCCGGGTCTTCGATATAGCCCCAGTGGCCGGCGGCTTCGCCCATCTCGAAACTATCCTGGCTATCCACCCGGAAGGGAAATCCTTTTTCTTCGCATTCCTGACGCAATTGGCGCATGCCTTTTACATCGAAACAAAGGTGGATGTATCCCAGGTCGCCCCAATAGCGGTTTTCGAAGATCGTCTGGGGCGCCCGGTTGCGCACCTCCCAGAGCTCGAGCTGGGTATGCCCGAATAGTGGGCTAAAACCGCCTTTGCGCTCCTTGCTGGGCTCCAGCAGGATGCGGCGGAATTCCTTATCGCCTCCCGGTAAGCAAGCCAGATCGGCAAAGCTGCCGGTCTGATCATAGACAACCTGATCGTAGCCCAGAACATCGCTGTAGAGCGTGCGCGCCCGGTCAACATCGCTCACTCCGATGATAGTGCCGCAAACCCCGCCCGTGAAGTGTTTCTTGCGGCGGTACCAGGAATTGAATTCCAAAACCTGCAGGATGTTCCCGTAAGGATCCCGCATGAAAAAGAATGGGTTGCCGTCGGGAGCTTGCAACAGGCCGCCTACCGTTTCAATGCCCTTCTCCTGAAAGGTCGCAAAGCACTGTTCGACATTTTTAGCCTTGACCCGGGCGGCGTAGATTCCCAGATCGCCGGCTTGCAAGGGCGTATGCGGAGGTTGAGGCTCGCGGTCCAGGTATTGCCAGAGTTCATAGCCGCCCCCGCCCTGCAGGTTCATCGCCAGAAGGGCGCGCTTTTCGTGAGGGGCGCCCCCCATGTATTTCGCCATGTGCGTGGCGGTGTTATCGTCATCGAAGACGAGGATGTCCGACCCCAGATGTTTTCCGTACCACTGGAATGCCTGCGATGCATCAGGGACGCCTATGCCGATTTGCTGAATGCCGTAGATAAACTTATTTGCCATGATGATTTGATGTTTCTGAACGTTCTGTACCCCCAAATGACTAAACCGTTTCGGAAAAAACTTACTGAATAAAGTAAACGCGAATATCCTAAATTTCCGCTAGGTGGCCCGTGCTTAATTCAATAATTCAAAATGAATGGCTTCCGGAACCCGCCAAGCGTAGAAACGATGCCGGGCATAGATATTATTCCATTACCAATTTTTTTTTACATTGCCCTCGATGCTGCTTTAGGGGTGTTCCGGCAAATGACGGAACTGAGATAAAACCCTTCGAACCTGACGCAGTTCGTACTGCCGCAGGGAAAAGCTGAAAAGCAAAGGTTTCTCTTCTCGTAAGGCTCTCCTGCAAGCACATCCGTAGCGCAAGAACTTTAGCGGTCTTTAAACAAAATCCGCCCTCATCTCCTATTTGGAAAAAACGAGTAATATGGAAGAACGACTATGGAACATCATCAGCGGGATAAGAGAGCAAGCGCCACTGGTGCACAACATTACCAATTATGTAGTCATGAACAATACGGCCAATGCTTTGCTCGCGGCCGGCGCTTCGCCCGTGATGGCGCACGCCCCCAACGAAGTGCGGGATATGATGCGCATTGCCAACGCCTTGGTCATCAATATCGGCACCTTAAGCGACCACTGGATCAAGGCCATGCGTGAAGCTATGGAAGAGGCCGAAGAACGGGCAAAGCCCATCGTTTTCGACCCGGTAGGCGTAGGTGCTACACCTTATCGCAACCGCACGGTCGCCGATCTGCTAACGGCTGTATCGCCCACGGTCATTCGCGCGAACGGCTCCGAAATCCGGGCCACCGTCTTTTCGGAGCAGCAAACCAAAGGGGTGGATAGCACCCTGCAAACCGACGAAGCCGAAGAGGCCGCCCGCATGCTGGTTAAGCTGCACAAGGGCGTCGTCTGCATCAGCGGCGCCGAAGATGCGGTCATATCCCAAGACCACCGCATCCTCCTGCGCAACGGGCACCCCATGATGGGAAAAGTCACCGGCACCGGCTGCATGGCCACGGCCCTAATCGCCGCCGCCCTGGGGGTACACCAGGACGCCTTTGAGGCAACTGCCGCCGGCATGGCGCTTATCGGAGTGGCCGGACAATTGGCGGCCAACCGGGTCAATGGCCCCGCAAGCCTGCAAATTCAATTGATCGATAAGCTCCACAATATGACCGAAAAGGAGTTTAAAGAAACCCTGGAAATGCGGAAAACGAGTGTGGAGTGATAGTGGGTAATGGATAGGGGAATAAGAGAAAATTAGTGCCGGCGGTTGCCGCCTACCCACTAAAAAACAAAAAAATGCTATGCTGGACTTATACCTGGTCACCGACGACAAGCTGGCCTCCGGGCGAGACTTTTTAAAAGTTATCGAAGCGGCCTTGGAAGGAGGGGTGAGTATGGTGCAGCTGCGGGAGAAGGAGCTGCCCACCCGGCCCTTTATCGAGCGGGCGCGGGCGTTGAAGGCCTTGCTGGAGCCTCGCAGGGTGCCGCTCATCATCAACGACCGGGTGGACGTAGCACTGGCGGTGGGGGCCGATGGCATTCACATCGGGCAGCAGGACATGCCCTTCGAGCACGCCAAGCGGCTGCTGCCCGAGCGAGCCATCATCGGCCTTTCCGTAGAATCGATGGAAGACGCCCGCTATGCCGAACGCCTGGAGGTGGATTACCTGGGGGTAAGCCCCCTGTTTTTGACGTCTACCAAGGCTGAATTGCAAAAATCCTGGGGGCTGGAAGGGTTGCGGAGGTTGCGGCAAGAAAGCCGCCACCGACTCGTCGCTATCGGCGGCGTCAACGCGGCCAATGCCGCCCCCGCCATCCGGGCGGGAGCCGATGGGCTGGCGGTGGTTTCCGCCATTATGAACGCCGAGGATCCGCGGCAAGCAGCGGCTGACATTCACCGGGCGATCCGGGAAGCAAAAACTAAAAAACTATGAAACTAGCCGATTTAGGGGAGTTTGGATTAATTCACCGCTTTGCCCAGCACTTTCAGTTGCCGGATTCCGATCAGAACCTGGGTATTGGGGATGACGCGGCCGTCATTCCGCTCAATGAGCAAGAAGCCTGGCTGGTCACCACCGATTTGCTGATTGAAGACCGCCACTTCTTAATGGATAAAATTACCCCTTACGAGCTCGGCTATAAATCGCTAGCCGTTAATCTGAGCGATATCGCTGCAATGGGAGGCTATCCGCACAGCGCCTTCCTTTCCGTGGCCTTTCCCAAAAACCTGGACGTCGGCCTCATCGACGCATTTTTTCAGGGCGTCAAAGCGCTGGCCGATGAAAGCCAGACCCGCTTACTGGGCGGTGATACGACCAAGTCGCCACAGGGCATCGTGGTCAATTTTGTCGTGCTGGGCCGGGCCCATCCGTCCCGCATCAAATATCGCCGCAGCGCCCGCCCCGGCGACCTGATCTGTTTAACCGATACCGTTGGGGATTCCGGGGGCGGCCTGCGCACGCTCACCGATGAACTGCCGCGGGATGATGCGTTGGATTACCTCGTGCGGCGGCACCATTTGCCGCGTCCTCATCTGCCGGAAGGCCAGTGGTTGGCCGCCCAAACCGCTGTCCGAGCACTCATTGACCTATCGGACGGGGTTGAGTCGGATATTACCCGGATCATGGAAAGCGCCGGAGTGGGAGCGCAAATCGATCTCGACGCCTTGCCCTTGTCGGAGGTGCTGCAACGCAAAGCCGAAGCGAACGGATGGAACGCCCCGGAACTAGCGGCAACGGCCGGAGAGGATTATTGTCTGATGGCAACCGTTCCGGCGGAGGCTTACGACCGGCTGGCCGCCGAATTTGAGCAAAAGTTCTCCCGGCCGCTTTATTCAATTGGAACGATTACCGGGCAAGAGGGCTTGCTGCAATTCCGGCAAAACGGCCAACCCGTTCAACTGGGCGCCAAAGGCTTCGATCACTTCAAAAGTTAAAATCCATATGAATGAAATGAACAGGCAGTACTGCCGGGTGATGACGATCGCCGGCTCCGACAGCGGGGGCGGTGCGGGAATACAGGCGGATTTGAAGACGATTTCCGCCCTGGGATGTTACGGCGCTTCCGCCATTACCGCCGTCACCGTTCAAAATACCCGGGGCGTCACGGGTATTCACGGACTGCCTCCCGATTTCGTTTACCGGCAGATTCGCGCCGTGCTGGACGATATCGGGAGCGACGCGGTAAAAATCGGTATGTTGCACGCCCCGGAAATTGTAGAGGCGGTCGCCCGCGCTTTACGCGAAAGTGAGATTCGCAATGTCGTCTTGGATCCGGTAATGGTGGCGGCCAGCGGCGATAAGTTGATCGAAGACGCCACCATCGACACCCTCATCCGGGAGCTCTTTCCACTGGTGGATGTGCTGACTCCCAATCTGGACGAAGCCGCCGTATTGCTGGACCGCCCCCTGAATACGCTCGAGGATATGCGGGCCGCTGCTCCGGATCTATTGCGCTTGGGCAGTCGCAGCGTCCTGGTCAAAGGCGGTCATTTGCAAGACGATCAATTGTACGATCTTTTTGTGGAGCGTTCCCGCCCCGATGATTCGGTGTTGATGACCAATGCCCGTATTGAAACGAATAATATTCACGGCTCCGGCTGCACCTTATCGTCGGCCATCGCCGTTTTTCTGGCCCGGGGGCAATCACTGCAGGAAGCCGTCAAGAGTGGCGTAGATTATACGCAGCAAGCCATCCTTGCAGGCAAAGACTACCGGCTCGGGCGCGGCAGTGGCCCCCTCAACCACTTCTTTAAACCGGCGCCGATAAAGGGTTGATGCTTGGCCTTGCCGGAACTATTGCCCAAGGTAGGTTTCCGGCCGGATATTGAGCAGTTCGGCTTTGACTTCCGGACGCAGATCGAGCCCTTCGATGAATGCCCGTATATCGCCTTCGGTAACCCTACCCTTGCCGCGGGTCAGCGCCAGCAGGGTTTCGTAGGGATTGGGATACCCTTCCCGCCGGAGGATGGTCTGCAAGCCTTCGGCTACGACCATCCAGTTGTTTTCCAGGTCAGCGCGCAGGCGTTCCTCGTTGAGCGTCAGTTTTTCCAGGCCTTTCAAAATAGCCTTAAAGGCAATGACGGAATGGGCGACGGGCATCCCGACGTTGCGCAGGACCGTGCTGTCGGTCAAGTCTCGCTGCAAGCGGCTGATGGGCAACTTGTCGGCCAGGTGATTGAATAAGGCGTTGGCTAAGCCGAGGTTGCCTTCGGCATTTTCGAAGTCAATGGGGTTGACTTTATGGGGCATGGCCGAAGAGCCCACCTCTCCCTTGATGGCTTTCTGCCGGAAGTAGTCCATCGAAATGTAGGTCCAGACATCGCGACAAAGGTCGATCAAAACAGTGTTGATTCGCTTCATGGCCTGAAAGGCGGCGGCCAGGTTGTCGTAGTGTTCGATTTGAGTGGTGGGGTAGGAG
>CAYWHT010000316.1:0-4472 GCA_964458135.1 uncultured Saprospiraceae bacterium
CCTCCCATTACTCCAACCCATCCAGTTGGCCAGCTTATAAGCTACCCGCGCCCCCACATTTCCATCCCAATCGTGATCTCTACCCGCCACCTCGCTAAGGTCAAAGCCGATGATGGTGCGGCCGCTGCGGGCGAGCAGGCGCAGGAGGAGCATGATCTGATGGTAGGTGAGCCCGCCGGGTACGGGAGTGCCGGTATTGGGGCATAGTTGGGGATCGAGGCCGTCGATGTCAAAGCTGATGTAGACTTTATCGGGCAGGGCGTCGATGATGTCGTGGCAGCAGGTGGCCCAGGATGCGCCCCGAAGCCGGCGGTCGGCGAGCTCGTGGTCGAAGAAAATCCGAAAGCGGTCGGTCTGGGATTGGGCGAGCTGTAGCTCGGATTCGCAGTAGTCGCGGATGCCGACGGGTACGATTTTGGAGATGTTGTCCAGGCTCCGTGCGTTGTAAAAGATGGAAGCGTGGGAATAGGTGAAGCCCTCGTAACTTTCGCGTAAATCCAGGTGGGCGTCGATTTGGAGAATGCCGAACTGTGCGTGCCGCTCGGCCAAAGCTTCCAGCAGGCCGAGGGGCGTGCTGTGGTCGCCGCCGATCAGACCGACGAGTTGGTTGCGCTCCAGGATTTGCCGGCAGCCGGTCTTTATCCATTCTTTGAGTTCGAAACAGGCGCGATTGAGCTTTTGCAGGTTGGCCACGATCTCATCATCGGTGCTGGGATCTTCGCCGTCTTCGAGGAAATCGATATGGGTGCGGGCCAGGGCCCGAAGCTCCTTATTGCGCTTTTGCCAATAGGTGTCGGCGGGAGGCATGTACAAGCCCATCTTCCAGGCCCCGGGCACATCCGGATCATAGAGATCCAGCTGGCGGGAGGCTTGGCGAATATTTTCGGCGCCGGTGGAAGTGCCGGCGGCGGAGGATACGGTGACGTCCCAGGGCGCCGGAAACAAGACGACCTCCGCCTCTGTTGCTTCGAAAGGAAGACCGATAAAGTTTCCGTTCTTAACGGCTACCCCGTTAGGATCAAACCGAGCGATCTTTTCCGCTTTAGACATAGCCGGAGATTGCTTTTCAGGATAATGACTCCAATTTACTACATTAGCGCAAATTGAAGTAGCTATGTCCAAAGTAATGATTATCGGAGCCGGGGGCGTCGGTCGGGTCACGGCGTATAAGTGTGCGCAGCACCCGGAAGTCTTCTCCGAATTGCTGCTGGCCAGCCGCACCAAATCCAAATGCGACGCTATCGCGAAAGCCGTACGTCGCGACACGGGCTATGCCAAGTTGTCGACCGCTGCGGTGGATGCCGAAAACGTTCCGCAACTCGTTGAACTTATCCGTTCCTTCCAACCCGAATTGATTATCCACGTGGCTTTGCCGTACCAGGACCTGACCATCATGGATGCCTGCCTGGAAACCGGCGTGCATTACCTCGACACCGCCAATTACGAGCCTAAAGACGAAGCCAAATTCGAGTACAGCTGGCAGTGGGCCTACCAGGACCGCTTCCGTAACGCCGGCCTGACCGCCATCCTTGGCTGTGGCTTCGACCCCGGCGTAACCGGCGTATTTACTGCGCGCGCCGCCAAACATTTCTTCGACGAAATGCATTACCTGGATATCGTCGACTGTAATGCGGGTGATCACGGCAAACCTTTCGCCACCAACTTCAATCCCGAAATCAACATCCGGGAAGTTAGTCAAAAAGGGAAGTACTACGAAAACGGCGAGTGGATCGAAACCGATCCCCACGCTATCCGCAAAGATCTTCACTATCCCAATATCGGCGCCAAGCCTTCTTATTTAATTTACCACGAGGAGTTGGAATCCCTGGTCAAACATTTCCCCACCCTCAAGCGCGCCCGCTTCTGGATGACTTTTTCGGATGAATACCTCACCCACCTGCGCGTCATTCAGAATATCGGCATGGCGGGCATTGAACCGGTCAATTACAAAGGTGTCGAAATTATCCCCCTGGAATTCTTGAAAGCTGTACTGCCCGATCCCGGCGGCCTGGCCGAGAACTACAAGGGCGAAACCTCCATCGGCTGCCGCATTCGCGGCGTCAAAGACGGGAAAGAACAAACCTACTACATCTGGAACAACTGCAGCCACGAAGCGGCCTACCGCGAAACCGGAGCGCAGGGCGTATCCTACACCACCGGCGTTCCCGCCACCACCGGCGCCATGATGCTGCTGACCGGCAAGTGGGGCGGCGCAGGTGTCTATAATGTGGAGCAATTCGATCCGGATCCGTTTCTGGAGCGCCTTGCGGAGATGGGGTTGCCGTGGCGGGAAAAGACAGGCGTGGATTTAGAGTTGTGAGGCACTATAGCAATTTATCACAGACATCAGCAAAGCATAAGTCCAGTATAGCTTGACCACTATTCACTAACACCCAATATCTCCATGCAAAAAACCATCCCCACAACCACCGGTCCTTCACTTCCCATTGAAAGGGTGCCCGCGCCAGCCTATGTATTGGAGATGGCGAAGTTGCGGCGCAACCTGGAGCTGATCCAAAGCGTGCAGGAGCGCGCCGGGGTTTCCGTTATTTTGGCGCTCAAAGCCTTTGCCGGATGGCGGGTATTTCCTTTTATCGGGGAATATTTGAGGGGGGCGACGGCCAGCTCGCCCCACGAAGCCCGGCTGATTTACGAGGAGATGGGGTTGAAGGCGCATACCTACGCACCGGCCTTTTTGCCGGAGGACTTTGACGAAGTACTAGCGCTAAGTAGCCATCTGACCTTTAATTCCCTGTCGGAATACCATCGCTATGCGCTACGGGTGGCCCAACATCCCGAGCCGGTGTCGGTGGGCTTGCGCGTGAATCCGGAGCAATCCGACGTAGCGCATCCGCTTTATAATCCAGCTTCTCCACATTCGCGTTTGGGGGTGTTGCAAGAAGAATTGCGCGACGGTTTGCCGGAAGGCATTGAGGGTTTGCACCTGCACGTCTTATGCGAATCGGGCGCTGACGCATTGGAAGCCGTTATTCAAGCATTCGAGCAAGGTTTCGGCCATCTGTTTCCCCGCCTCAAGTGGGTCAATCTCGGGGGCGGCCACCTGATGACGCGCCCGGGCTACGATCTGGAGCGATTGGTGCGCTTGCTGCGCGATTTTCGCGAGCGCACCGGTCTGGAAGTATGGTTGGAGCCGGGTAGTGCGGTGCTGTGGGATACGGGCCCGCTTGTGGCGCGGGTGCTCGACATCGTGGAGCGCCGGGGCGTTAAAACCGCCATGGTAGATGTTTCCTTTACCGCCCATATGCCCGATACGCTGGAGATGCCCTACCGGCCGCGCATCTATGGGGCGAGTGATCCGATTGAGGGCAAGCCTACCTACCGCATCGGCGGGGTCAGTTGCCTCTCGGGCGATTTTATGGAAGCCTATTCCTTCGAGCGGGAATTGAGCGTGGGCGATCGCATCGTCTTTGAGGATATGATCCATTATACTATGGTGAAGACGACCACCTTCAACGGGGTCAAACATCCCGGTATCTGCATCTGGCACGAAGACGGGACCCTGGAAGTTGTCCGCGAATTCACTTATTCGGATTACAAAAGCCGCCTTTCCTGATGACCATTGCCGAGGCGTTTCAAAACCTGTACCAATCGCTGCTGACCGTCTACGACGCGGGCGAGGCCCAATCCATTGCCCGCATCGTCTTCGACGACGCCTTCGGCCTGCGCAATATCCGCCGGCAGGACCGGATGGCTCCCCACGAGTTGCACCGCCTCGGGGAAATACAGGCCCGGCTGCTCGACCGGGAGCCCGTACAATACGTGATGGGGAAAGCTCACTTTTTCGGACTGATGTTTGAAGTTGGTTCCGGCCTGCTCATCCCCCGCCCGGAAACCGAAGAATTGGTGGATTGGATCCTGGAGGAGGAAACAAGATCCGAATTGCGGGTGCTGGATGTCGGCGCGGGTAGCGGATGTATTGCGGTGACGCTGCAACGAAAGCGCCCCGACTGGGAGGTCTGGGCCCTGGAAGTGGAAGCGGCCGCCCTGGATGTCGCCCGCCGTAATGCCGGCAATTTGAACGCTCCGGTGCATTTCATCCGGGGCGATTTCTTGCAATGGCGCCGGTCAACCTTAGATCTACCCGAAGCCTTCGATCTGATCGTTAGTAATCCGCCCTACATCGGCATGGAAGAATGGGAGGCGCTTCCCGCTAACGTCAGCCGCTACGAACCCCGGCGGGCGCTAATCGTGGAAGGTGACGACCCCCTGCTTTTCTACCGCGAAATCCGGGATTTTGCCGGCGCGCATCTCGGAAAGGGCGGTACGGTGTATTTGGAAGTTAGCGAATACTACGCCCGAGAGGTGGCCGGCCTTTTTGGGGAGGGATGGGGCGTAGAAATACGGAAAGACATGCAGGGGAAGGAGCGGATGGTGAGGGCAAGGGGGAATGGCGCCCGTCTTCCTGCGTCGGCCGGGTAAAAATGTTGAATAACAGGGGGATTTTCTTGTAT
>CAYWHT010000316.1:4482-5567 GCA_964458135.1 uncultured Saprospiraceae bacterium
ATCTTGACCAATTGCTCCGATAACCAATGTCTACCATCACGGTTGTTAACAAGAACGGAAAGATCTGCATGGCCGGGGAAACACTTACCACCTTCGGGCACACCAAGCTAGACGGCGAATTTCAAGTAGAACGCGAGAAAGTAATGGAATGGAACGATTGCCTGATCGGATTGGTGGGTAGTGTTTCTTTGATCATGATCTTTAAGGACATCATCCACCACCGCAAGGAGGTGCCCGACTTTTCCAGCTCCATCAATATCTACCAGTTCTTTACCAAGCTGCACCAGGAGCTCAAGGAGACGTATTACGTCATACCCAACGAAGACCGGAATGACCCAGTGGAATCCTCCCAATTTGAGCTCGTTCTGGCTAATAAGCACGGCATATTCGGGGTGCATTCTTTGAGGGAAGTCTATCATTTTTCCAAATTTTGGGCTTACGGCAGCGGTAGTGATTACGCGCTCGGCGCCATGCAAGCTCTCTACGCCCTGGAAAGCCACGACGCCCGGCAGATTGCCGTGAACGGCGTCAAAGCTGGGGTTGCCTTTGACAGCTACTCCGGCGGGAATATCACCTGGAAGGAAGTCCGGACGGTTTAGGGCCTATGCCTTATCTTGATCTTGTTCTGATAACCGTCACACGCCCCCGAAAAATGAGGCGCTCCGAAATATTTAAGTACAGAATATAATAATGCGTGCCGTCCGGCAGCGGTTCTCCCACGTCATTGGCGCCTCCCCAGGTATTATCGTACCCGCGTTGTTCGAAAACCACATCCCCCCAGCGGTTGAAGACGATCAGGCGGTTGTCGGGAATCACTTCGGGTGGGCTGTTCGTGATGATGTCAAAAACGAAAGTGTTATTGAGCCCGTCGCCGTCCTCGTCCTTTGCTGCTCAACGTATCTGGAGATTCGCCTGCGCGGCTCCTTCCTGCGGGCGCCCAAGCCTGGCGAGCATTTTGGCTTCTCGTGACGAAGAACCCATGCATAATCCGGGCTAAACATAGCATTTCTTGTCTGAGGAAACCTCCAGCCTAGTACACTGTGCAATAAGTAACTTTGCGCTTTGGCAGGTGTCTTTTGGCGAAA
>CAYWHT010000317.1:0-2275 GCA_964458135.1 uncultured Saprospiraceae bacterium
TTTCGAACCGGCTGCCTGTTTTGCTGCACACGGTCAACGATCTGGAACGCATCGACAAGGTCGGGGAACTCATCGAGCCTTCCAACGCCGTAAAGGTGATGATCGATCACCATCTGTATCCGGAATCTTTTGCGAAATTCATCATTTCGGATACGATGGCTAGTTCCACTTGCGAGCTTATCTTCGACTTCATCGATCGCCTCGGGCACAAAAATCAGATTGACCGCATCATTGGGGAAGCGATCTTTACCGGCATCATTACCGATACGGGGTCTTTCAAGTATTCCACTTCGGCCAAGCTCTTCCGGGTAGTGGCCGATTTGCTGGAAATCGGCGTCGATGATTACCTCTTGCAGGATTTGATTTTTAACAGCATGGAGGTCAAGCACTTGCGTTTGCTGGGGCATTGCCTCTACAACCGCATGGAGATACTCGAGGAATATCGCACGGGCATTATCACCCTGACCAAAGAAGACTACAGCGAATTCGATATCAAGCGAGGGGATACCGAAGGCATTGTCAATTATCTCCTCAAGGTGAAAAACGTGGTGATGGCCGTCTTCATCACCGAGCAACCCACCATCGTGAAGATGTCGCTGCGCTCGAAAGGCGATTTTTCCGTACAGGAAATTGCCAAGAAACACTTCCGCGGCGGCGGCCACAAAAATGCGGCCGGCGGTATTTCCTTTCAGCCGTTGGATGTTACGCTGCGTCGTTTCAAGCGCATTTTACCTAACTACCTGCACCAACTGCATCACACCAGCATTTGATCTTCCTATATTTTAGGGTGCTGCAACGAATCTGACAATAAAACACTCGTTTTCTAAGGTGCGGGTACGTACATTTGAGCTTCCTGATAATATCAATTACCGAATTCAAAAACTCTTTATGAGACATCAACTCTTCTTAGCATTCCTGCTCATCGCTTCGCTTGCCGCCTGTCAGCAGGAACAAAGTGGCGAACGGCGCGTTACCGAGGATGGCGTGGAGTATACTGTACACACCAATACGGGAGGGGAGCAGCCTCAACCTGGACAGTTTGTTAAATTCCACGCCCAAATGCGCGCCCAGGATTCCGTAGTGGTTTCTAGCCGGCAGCAATCAGCCGAAACGCCGATCATGCGCATTCCCGCCGAAACACCAGACACCAGCAGCCCCCAGCAGCCCAATCCCATCGGCGCCGTACTCAAACAGATGGGGATTGGCGATAGCGCCACCCTGCTTATTGATCTCGACACCATGCAGCAAAAGCCCGCCGGCTTCGAAAACGAAAGCACCATGTACTACGACCTGGTGCTGCTGGAAATCCTCTCCCAGGAAGATTACCAGGCCGAACGACAGGCCAAGATGGAGGAAATGCGGAAGCAAATGGAATCCGCACGCGCCCGGGAAGCCGAAGTGGCCGAGCAAGTGACCGATATCGCCGCCCAATACCGCGCCGGTGAACTGGGGGACCAACTCCAGGAAACGGACTCCGGCCTTAAATATATGATCCTGGAACAGGGGGAAGGCAAGCCCATCAATCCCGGAGATTTCGCCATGGTGCACTATTACGGCGCACTGACCAACGGAGAGGCCTTTGATAATTCTTACCAACGCGGTCAACCCATCAATGTACCCGTTGGCCAGCAACGCGTCATTCCGGGCTGGGACGAAGGCCTGGCGCTCATGCGCGGCGGCGATAAGGGCGTACTGATCGTACCCCCCGAATTGGGGTACGGCGAGCAAGGCTCTCCCCCAAATATCCCGCCCAATTCCGAACTGATCTTTTACCTGGAAATTCAGGACGCACAATAACCAAAGACCATCCAAAAGTCAATGCCGGAAGATCGGAAAACCCGGCATTGACTTTTTTTGTTTCTTACCTAGTTACACGCTGTACTAAATTAAGTAGCACCCTCAGCGCTACATTGTTTAACCAGAAAAATCATCGGCCATGACGAATGATCAGCTGAGAGACCTTCGGGATCGTCTGGTAGCTCTTAGGAGGTATCTTTGACGTCGATAACCGGCTCTTACAAATCGAAGAAAAAGAACAAGCATCCATGAATCCCAACTTTTGGGATGACCCCAAAGAAGCGGAAAAAGTACTCAAAACGCTCAAAAGCCACAAAAATTGGGTAGAACAATATCGCGAAGTGGAGCGCAAGGTAGAAGACGTAGAAGTCTTGCAGGAATTCGCCAAAGAGGGCGAAGCTTCCGATGAAGAGGTAGACGAGCGCTTCAACGAGGCCGTGGCCGCGGCCTCCGACGATCCGTCGGTGATCGAGGCGAC
>CAYWHT010000317.1:2285-5549 GCA_964458135.1 uncultured Saprospiraceae bacterium
TCAACGAGGCCGTGGCCGCCATTGACGATCTCGAATTCCGCTCCACCCTCAACAAACCGGAAGACGAACTGGGCTGCATCCTCGAAATCAACTCCGGGGCCGGCGGCACCGAAAGCAACGACTGGTCGGAGATGCTGCTGCGCATGTACACCATGTGGGCCGAAAAGAAAGGCTTTAAAATATCCGAGCTCAGCCGCCAGGACGGAGACGTTGCCGGCGTTAAATCCGTTTCCGTAGAAATCAACGGAGACTTTGCTTACGGCCTACTCAAAGGCGAAAACGGGGTGCACCGCCTGGTGCGCGTGAGCCCCTACAACGCCCAGGGCAAACGCATGACTTCTTTCTCCTCCGTATTCGTGCACCCCATGGTGGACGAACGCATCGAGGTAGATGTCAACTCCGCCGATCTGGAATGGGATACTTTCCGCTCCAGCGGCGCCGGCGGGCAACACGTCAATAAAACGGAATCCGCCGTGCGGGTGACTCACCTGCCCACCGGCATCGTCGCCGAATGCCAGCAAGAACGCTCCCAACACCAAAACCGCGAAAAGGCCATCCAAATGCTGAAATCCCGCCTCTACGAGATGGAACTGGAAAAGAAACGGGCCGAAAAACAGCAGGTGGAAGCCTCTAAAATGCGTAACGAATGGGGAAGCCAAATTCGCAGCTACGTGCTCGACGATCGCCGGGTTAAAGACCACCGCACCAACCACCAAACCAGCCAGACCGAAGCGGTGCTGGATGGAGAAATCGATGAATTTTTACAGGCGTTTCTGATGCATGAGAGTGTGGAGGAAGGGAGTAATCAATGATGAATGGCGCCCGTCCTCCTGCGAACTTTCAGTCCTTATCATTTTTCGCCCGGGGCGGTAGTAATAATAAAGCAACAATGGGCAGCGTGAAGTGTGGGATGCGAAAGACACTTTCGTGCACCCACCGCAACAGACTATTTTCCCAGAAATCGGGATGAAAGTGGGCCCAGATGCGGGCCAAGGTGGTGGCGCCGCCCCAGAACACGGCGTATAACAGGGCCGGGCGCGCCCAAAGCGGCGGCAGAAAAATTAAGATGCTGATTAAGAAATCCAGTACGCCAGCCGTATTGAGCAGTAGGATGCTCTGCCGGCTATCCAACGCCAGGATGTTCATGATCATCTGCATAAAATGGCCGGGGCGGGGGTGGACGCCTATCGCATACAGCCCGTGCCCGGTGAAGGTGAGTGCAATGACAATCTTTAAAGCCAGGCGAAAAGAACGGTTGGCCTCTCCGGTGCGGTGCAGCCATAATAAAAGGAGAGGAGAAGCCCACTGTGCGCTGAGTTCAATAAATTGCGCCGGCTGATAAAATTTTTCTTTGAAGTACAAAAAGGCGAGCAACAGCAACAATCCGCTGCCTACATAGAGTAAAGGTCGAATAAAGCGTGGATAAGCATTTAACAACCAGACCCCTACCGCGCATAACAGCAAGATGAGGCCACTAATGGTGACGGAAAGCTGAATCCCGGCCTCTACACCCGGATCGGTAACGTAAGCCGACCATTCCATGCTCAGGAACAACGCCACCGGCTTTCGCATAAGCGATTCATCCCAAAGCAACGTCCGGTAGGGGGCGTCCCAGTACAAATACTGCCAGGACCGACCTGCAAAGACACTACAAGTAGCGAGTTGCAAGATTCTGAAAACCAGTTTTTCGCGGCCGTTCATCTTTTGCAGTTAAGCGACGCTTTCGTGGATCCAGCGCTCGTAATCTTCGTTGGCTTCTACTTCGATTTTCATAATGCAGGGTACGTCAAAAGGATGAATGCGGCCGACTTCTTCCCGTAGCCTGTCCCAGCGATCGCGCCGGGTCTTGACGATCGAGACCCATTCTTCCTCGTTCTGTACGGCGCCCCGCCACCAAAATGCGCTGGTAATAGGAAAAATATTGGCGCAGGCGATCAACTTTTTGTCGAGTAAGGCGCCGGCCAGCGCTTGGGCGTCTTCCTTTTTCTCGTGGGTGATGTACACAATTGCGAATGCCATAATTAGATGGGTTTTGCCAAAAATACTACCGTTTTCACTGCAACATCACATGGCCAAAATCTCAGCCATCCGCACCAAGTCGCTACTCAGGGGTTTGACTTTGGTGATGGCGTCTTCGAAGGGTGTATAGGTCACCTGCTCGCTAACGATGCCGACCATAGTGTCTTTCTGGCCCGCCACCAAGCCCTCCACCGCGGCGAACCCGAGGCGGCTAGCCAGCACGCGGTCCTGACAGGTGGGGGCGCCGCCCCTTTGCAGGTGCCCGATGATGGTGACTTTGGCTTCCACGCCGCTGTATCTTGCCCGTACTTTTTCCGCAATTTGGGTAGCGCCGCCCGTTTTGTTGCCTTCGGCCACGATGATCACGCTGAATAGTTTTTTGCGTTTGGCGTTGAGGCGCAGGCGTTCGGCCAGGGCTTCTACGGTGGTGTCCACTTCCGGTATCAGCACGCTTTCGGCTCCGCTGCCGATGCCGGTATTGAGGGCGATGAAGCCCGAGTTGCGCCCCATGACTTCCACGAAGAATAGCCGGTTGTGGGAATCCGCCGTATCGCGGATGCGGTCTACCGCTTCGATGGCGGTGTTGACGGCCGTGTCGAAGCCGATGGTGAAATCCGTGCCGTAGAGGTCGTTATCGATAGTGCCCGGAATGCCGATGAAGGGAATATCGTGCTCTTCGGAAAAAATTTTAGCGCCGGTGAAAGTGCCGTCGCCACCGATGGCGATGCAGGCGTCAACGTCAAAAGCCATGAGGGATTCGTAGGCCGTTTTGCGCCCCTCCGGCGTGCGGAAACGCTCACAGCGCGCCGTCTTGAGGATGGTGCCCCCACGGTGGATGATATTGGCTACGTCGCTGCGTTCCAGCCGTTCCAGGTTGCCGTCAATCATTCCATCGTAACCGCAAAGAATCCCGTAGACATGCAGGTCGTGATAGGAAGCCGATCGCACAACGGCCCTTACCGCAGCATTCATACCCGGAGCGTCGCCCCCGGAAGTGAAGACGGCAATCCGCTTGATATCTTTACTCATGTTTTTTGTTGCTTTATTCGGCTTTGATGGAAGTGTGAAACTGCACTAGCCGGTCAATGGGCTTCTGGATGAATAGCCCAGGGTTCATGGCCCGCTCTTGCAGAATCACCTCCAGAAAATCCTGGAAATAATAGGCCACCGAGCCGATGAAATGTACGGGGAGGCTGAAATGATCATTGTATTTCCGGACGTGCCGATCGATGAACACTTCAAAGC
>CAYWHT010000318.1:0-2515 GCA_964458135.1 uncultured Saprospiraceae bacterium
TGCTGGAAGAGGTGGTGGTCAAAGGTTCCAACCTTAGCAACCAGATCATCGACGCCACGGAGAGCATCAGCCAGATCGGCCTGTCACCCAAGGCCATCCAGTCGCTGCCCAGCATGGGCGAACAGGATATCTTCCGCGCCCTGCAGCTCTTGCCCGGCGTCAGCGGCACCAATGAAGCCTCCTCGGGGCTCTACGTCCGGGGCGGCACCCCCGATCAGAACCTGATCTTGCTCGACGGCTTTACCGTATACCACGTCGACCACTTCTACGGCTTCTTCAGCGCCTTTAATCCAAATGCGATCAAAGACGTACAATTGTACAAGGGCGGCTTCGGCGCCAAATACGGCGGCCGGCTGTCCAGCGTGATGGAGCTGACCGGCAAGACGGGCAACCAAAATGAATTTTCGGGCGGCGGCAGCATCGGGGCCATTAGCGCCAACGCCTACCTGGAAATCCCTATCTCCGATAAGCTCAATGTATTCGTAGCGGGCCGCAGATCGTATACCGACATCATCCAGAGCGGTATCTACAACGACATCTTCGACCTGTACAACGACTCCTCCGACAATCAGGGCCTTTCCGAAAACCTGCCGGAACCCGGCAACCGACGTTTTCAGCAACAGGCAACCGAACCCTCTTTCTATTTTTACGATTTGAACGCCAAACTCAGCTACCGGCCTACTTCCAAAGATGTTATTTCGCTCTCCTTCTACAACGGCCGCGACAACCTCGACAACTCCCGGAACACTTCCAACAGCTTTGAAGACGCGGAAGGCAATCCCGTAGCGATCGACAATAACGTCAACGACTTGCTGGAATGGGGCAACTTCGGAGCAAGCCTCCGCTGGTCCCGGCAGTGGGGCAGCCGCCTGTACTCCAATGCCGTACTCAGCTATTCCAATTACTTCAGCGATCGCGACCGGCTCAGCGAGATCGGTGTAGCGCGCCCCGATACGACGATCAACCGCACCGTCGGCAACGTGGAAGTCAATGACCTGTATGACTATAATTTCACCTTCAACAACACCTTCAAACTCAACCGCCAGCATGAATTGCAATTCGGTCTGCAAAGCACCTACAACGATATCGGCTACCAGTACGTCATCAACGACACCCTTAACCTCATCGATGAAAATAACGAGGGCGTCCTGACGGCCCTCTACCTGCAAGATTCCTGGCAGCTCACGCCCCGCGCCAACCTCACCGGCGGCTTGCGGGCGTCTTATTATGACGTTACCGGCGAAATGTACTACGAGCCGCGCCTGTCAGCCTCCTACGAGCTCACTTCCCGGATCAAACTGCAGGGCGCCTGGGGGCGCTACTACCAGTTTGTCAACCGCATCGTGCGGGAGGACGTCACCCAGGGCAGTCGCGACTTCTGGCTGCTGGCCGATAACGAAAGCAGCCCCGTCAGCTTTTCCCGGCAGTGGATCGGCGGGCTGAGCTACGAGACGCCCGAATGGCTGTTCAACCTGGAATATTTCGACAAATCGCTGGAAGGGATTTCCGAATTCAGCCTGCGCTTCCAGAACATTCCCGGCAGCGGCGCCCAGGAAGAGCAATATTTTTTTGAGGGCACCGGCGTAGCGCGGGGGGTGGAGTTTTTGCTGCAAAGAAAGATGGGCGCCCTTAAAGGCTGGCTCAGCTACACCCTCAGCGAAGTGGTGCACGATATTCCCGGCATTAGCGACGATCCGTTCTACGCGCTGCACGACTCGCGCCACGAGATCAACCTGGTGACCACCTACGAGTGGCGGCGCTGGGACTTCGGCGCCACCTGGGTGTACGGTACCGGGCAACCCTATACCGCGCCTTTCGGCGAATACGAGATTACCACCCTCGACGGCAACACCTACCAGTACATCAACGTCGGCCCCAAAAATGCCTTTCGCCTGCCGGACTACCACCGCCTCGACCTCTCGGCCACCTACAATTTCAACCTCGGCTCGGGAGAAGGCAGCCTCGGCTTGTCGATCTTCAACGCCTACGGGCGGAGGAATGTCTGGTACAAGGAATTTCTGGTGGAAGAAGACGAGATCGTGGAGACGGATGTGGAGTTGATTGGCTTTACGCCGAATTTAAATTTTCGGGTTGAGTTTTGACCGGCATGGACCGAATAAGGCTAAACGGGCTTAATCTCTTGGCCCCGGACGGCCCGGATTGATCGGTCTGGATTTGTAGAGCTTGTTTGAGTGCTAAACATCGCATCGCTTAGCGCCCGGCAAGGCCGAAACGATATCCCCCCGTGCAAAGGGGTAATTAAAAATTTTACCCGTCCCAAGAACCAAGACGGGTCAAAATCCAAAATCAATATGAAGCTGCCAATCCTACCTAAACCCGGCATTCTCCTTCTGGCGGGCTTGTTAGTGCTGTCCAGCGCCTGCGAGGAGATCCCCGAATTTGACACCCAAGAAACCATTCCGGTAGTGGAAGCCTTTCTCTTCGCCAACGAACCCATAGACGATATTGCGGTCAAGCAGGTCATCCCGTTTGACTCTACCGATCAGGAAGAAGT
>CAYWHT010000318.1:2525-5524 GCA_964458135.1 uncultured Saprospiraceae bacterium
GAAGAAGTCTTCATCTCGGGACTGGAGATCGAAATCGACTGGAAGGGCCGGACGTTTATGCTGGAGCCCGTGCCCGGTCTGCCGGGGAGGTACCACTACCCAAATGACGATCTGCAAGTGATCACCGGAGACGCCTACGAAATCCAGTTCGATTTTGCCGATCAACCCGTTTCCGGCTCAACTACGGTGCCGGCGCCGCCGCAGGGCGTAGCCTTAGGCAAAACCCGCATCCGGATGCCCCAAATCGAAGAGCTCTTCGATTTGCGCGAGCTCGCCCAAAACGAGGATCTGCGCGTGCTCCTGGAATGGGACAATCCCGAGTCGGATTACCATTTCATCGTCATCGAAAATATCGAGTCCAACCCGGAGCCCATCGATTTGAACAATGTGCTGAATTTCAACTTCGAATTCACCTCCCAACCTACCCAGAGCGACTTTTTCACGCTCACCCCCTTTGTGCACTACACCCAATTCGGCACCCACCGCATCATCGTGTACCGCGTCAACGAAGAGTACGCCCTATTGTACGAATCCCTGGAACAGGATTCCCGCGACCTCAACGAGCCCTTCAGCAACATGGATAACGGCGTAGGAATTTTCTCGGCCTTTGCGAGTGATACCGTGTATTTGGAAGTGCGGAAGGAGTGAGGATGCAAGCGTAGCATTTTTTGGAGCGGGGATCTCGGGGCCCCACTTTTTGGTTGAATTGTTTATTTGTTGAGTCGTTACTACCTTGGAAGCGCTATTATAGGCTGCCAAGTCAGGATTTGTGAAAATGGGAGGCTGCTATTTGCACAAATCTCATGTTGTCAGACTATACAACCCCAAAAATGACCGGAAAATTTATCAATTATTTTAGGTGCTTGCCACACACGTTCCCTTTAAACCCAACATTTCAAAATTAAGCGAAGGCATTTACAATGAGGATAGCGATTGCAAAACTACCGCCACCCTAAATCGAAAACGTAAGACAACAAATCAACAATTCAACAGCATGCACTCCTCCATCCATCTCGAAGCCAAATTCCAGAAAATCACCGAATACTGGACGCCTAAGATCATCGGCGAGCTCAACGGGCAATACGTCAAGCTCGCCAAGGTCAAGGGCAAATTTGTGTGGCATCATCACGCCGAAGAAGACGAGCTATTCCACGTCATCAGAGGCACGTTGTACGTGGACTTCCGCGACCACACCACTACCGTGAAAGACGGGGAGTTGATCATCGTGCCCCGCGGCGTAGAACACCGCCCCCGCACAGAGGATAACGAAGAGGTTTGGCTCCTGCTCTTTGAGCCCAAGGCGACCAAGCATACGGGGGAGGTGCAGGATGAACGGACGGTGGAGGATTTGGAGTGGATTTAGTGGAAGGGCGCCCAAACTACCAATGCCATTGTTAGTTTTGGCGCACTTCCCTAATCCGCCATCACCGGCTCCACCGGACGATCCCTGGCCAAATACTTGCCGAAATTTTTCATCACCCAAAGGTGCACCATCGCCTGGGAGAGCATATAAATGTACCAGGGCAGGGTGGGCACAAATTCATGGATGGCGGAAATGACGTACCGGCCGTCCAGCACGCGGCGGAATTCCAGCCAACCGTAGTCGGTGCGCTTGACAAGCACCCCGTCCACCACGTAGAAGAGCTGGCGGTTTTCATCGCTGCGATCTTTGACGAAATACAACTTCAAGAGGCAGATGCCGAATACCCGAAAGATGGCCGAATCGCCGGAAGGATCCACCTTGATGAGGTATTTGAAAAAGCGGGGCAGCCAGGTTTGGTAGCGGCGGGCCACCCAAACCGCGGAGCGGTTGTTGGGATTGGGCAGGCGCTGCACACTGCGCACCGTATTCCGCTCCTGCCGTGATTTTTCGTTGGGAGGCAACTGCGGAACTTCTCCTTTCCGGTAAAGCGCATTGTTAATCATTGCATCAAGCGAAAGGGTGTCCGGAAACTGATCCATCAAATGATTGGGCGTGACCGTCAGCTTGTAGCGCAGACTCTCAATAAGGGGAGAAACCAAGGTAGTACTGGAGTCAGTAAAAACGCTGACCCACAATTTGGAAAAGCCCAGCGAAAAGAGCGGCACTACCGTAATGTAGCGCTTTTTGCCCAGCAGGCGGGCGGTAGTTTTCATGATCTCCACGTAATTGGTCACTTCCCGCCCCCCGATATCCAGCGCCTGATCGTAATAGCGTTCGTCACCCAGGCAGTGATCGATAATTTGCAAAGTGTCCTGCAAAGAGATGGGCTGGGTCTCGGAGGTGGTCCATTTCGGGCAAATCATGACCGGCAGGCGTTGCACCAGCTTTTCCACAATACGGAAGGAAGAACCGCCCGGACCAATGATGATGCCCGCGCGCAAACAGGTAAGGGGAATTTCGGTAGAACCCAGCGTCTTCTCCACTTCGAGGCGGCTGCGCAAATGACGGGAAAAATCTAGCCGCTGGGCCGGCAATATCCCGCCTAAAAAGATGATTTGCCGGAGCTGATTCCTCTGCGCCGCCCGTATAAAATTATCGGCCAGCAGTAAATCCGTATCGTCAAAAGAACCCTGGTTCAGACGGGTAGACGGCACCATGGAATGCACGAGGTAAATGGCGAAATCCGCCCCTCGCAACGCACGCTCCGTACTCGATACGGAAAACAATTCCACCTTCCTCCATTCCACATCCGAATCCGGTTCTTCGGGATGCATTTCCCGCCGGCTCAGAGCGAGAATGTGGTACTTATGTCGATACTTTTCGATAAACCACCTTCCAATAAATCCGGTGGCCCCGGCGATGGCTACAGTCGGTTTCATACCTGCTTAACTAATGGGAAGGGGAGTAAGTTTTTAGATGAGCAATAAAGATAGGATGCAGGCAGTAGATGGTGGAAAGCCCCGGCAAGAGAAGCGACGTCTTTTAACGGCGCCGTCATCGGCCGATACCGGAATCTCGATAAGTTATAGTCTGACAACTCAGGATTTGTGAAAATATGACGCCGCTATTTTTTCGG
>CAYWHT010000319.1:0-5501 GCA_964458135.1 uncultured Saprospiraceae bacterium
GTGCATCTGCTTGTAGATGTCCTCCCACTTTTGCATCATCATGGTGAGCTCCTCGTGCAGATCGGCCACCCTTTTTCCCTCGGCGGCCGTCCGGACGATCACGCCGAAGTTGCGGGGCCGGATACTTTCGACCAGCTTTTGCAGCCGCTGTCGTTCTTCCGCGTTGGCGATCTTTTTGGATACCGCCACCACGTTCGAGAAAGGCGTCAGCACCAGATAGCGGCCCGGCAGCGTCAGCTCGCAGCTGAGGCGAGGGCCCTTAGTGGAGATGGGCTCTTTGAGCACTTGCACCAGGATTTGCCCTTTACGCTTTAGCACTTGGTCGATCTTGCCGTTCTTGTTGATATCGGGCTCAATTTTAAAATTATCGAGCCGGTGGGTGTTCAACCCGCCGGAGGTGGCTCCGTTGGTGTATTTGATCAGGGATCGTAGCTTGGGCCCAAGGTCAGTGTAGTGCAGAAAGGCGTCTTTTTTGTGGCCGATATCTACGAATGCCGCATTCAGCCCGGGCATGAGCCGGCGAATGCGGCCGAGAAAAACATCGCCTACGGTAAAATTGGTGTTCGTCTTTTGATTGTGCAGCTCCACGAGCTTAGCGTCCTCCAGTAAAGCAATTTCTACTTCGGTTGGCGTAGAATTAATGATCAATTCTTTTTCCACAAGGATAATCTTTAAAACGGCGGCAGGAGGTAAGGAGGAGTAAGAAGTACTGCTTTACCGAATAATATATGGTATAGGGCCGCCATTTGCTCGACTGCGGAAATGAATAACCAGGGGGCATTTTCTAACTTGACGAAATAAAGATCAAACTACACTTGCGAAGTAAAAATTCTTTGTGTGTGATGACTTTTGTCCGGAAGGCATGCCCGGAAAATCACTCGTGTCTTGGTTTCAGATTAAATCTCCGGATGACCCGGGTTTTAATTTTTGCTCTAAGTTACTTCGCTCTAAGTAGGTGGTCGGTATGTGCCGCATGCTGAAATGCTTTGGTTAGCGCTATCGGGAAGATCCCCGGATTGCGCCGTTTATTCTTCCCCTAGTATGTTTGAGCAGACCTCCGGGCGGCTTCGGGCCGGAAACGGGTGATCGGCTACCCGGAAAATGACGGAGACGGAGAAAGGAAAGGGGCATCGGCTGGGAGTTATCTCCACGTCAGCGTATTTTCTCCTTTCTCCTACCCTCCTGCGCCATTCGTGTTATGGCCTATCTATTTTTCTTTTTATGGCGATTCTTGCGCAATCGCTTTTTGCGTTTGTGTGTTGCAATCTTGTGCCGCTTACGCTTTTTTCCACAAGGCATAGTTTTCTTCTTTTGTGTTAAGAAATGGTTTTATTGTTGGGCTGCGTTCAGTTGTTCACAGCGCCTTTGGTAACGGGCCGACTCTGATTCCTCGCCCAGGCCCTGATAAGCCCGGGAAAGCAGACAAGCTGCATTCCGGTTTTCGGGATCCAGGGATACGGCTTTTTCCAGCCGCTCTACGGCCCGCTCGTACTGCCCGGTTTTGATTGCCAGTCGTCCGAGACTATTTAATACAGATACATTTTTGGGGTGCTTTCGGTTGAGATCCAGCAACATTTGCACCCCTTTCATCGGATTGTCTTGCGATGGATTTTCCGTGTATAGCAGAGCCAGATTCACGCGGTTGGCCACGTTATCCGGATTGAGAGATATCGCGTTTTCGAAAGCCGAAACTGCGTGATCGGTGCAAAAATCCCGTACACGCTCTTCCTCCGATCGTTGTACGCAAATGCTGTAAGTAGTGCCGGCAATTGACCAGCTCTCCTCGGTTTGCAGTGTCTCGGCAACCTGCTCGGCGTACCCTCCCGCAATAGCGGGTTCGCCCAGGGAATACCATTTTCCCGATAATTGTTTGAGTAGCGCCACCCGGTTGGAATCTTCCCGGACTTCCGACAGACGCCGTTCGAGATCGGCTACTTGGGTCTGCTCTTTTTCGGGCAGATCGCTTTTTGCTTCTTGCAACAAGACCTGTAGATCGGTCTGCTCCAGAGCCATCGCCCGGGAGCGTTCTACGGCCTTTTGCTCCGGCGGTTGCGTATCACAACCAAAGTACAACACGAAGAAAAGCAGTATGGCTGATGCGATGACCGCAAACTGCGTTTTTGTCATGTAGAAGGATTTAATGACGCCCCAAGGAACTTGGGCCGGTAGACGGTACTACTCTTGTTTGTTGTTATCTTTTCCGTTCTCTTCCGGCAAAGAAGAGACATTGTCTTTGACTTGCTCGACAAAGACTTTTGCGGGCTTGAAAGCCGGGATGTAGTGTTCCGGAATCTCAATGGCTACGTTCTTTTTAATGTGCCGGCCGATTTTCTTTGCTCTTTTCTTAACGACGAAGCTGCCAAAACCCCTTACGTACACATTCTCCCCGGAAGATAACGAAGTCTTGACCTCCTGAAAAAAAGTTTCTAACGTAACCAGTACGTCCACTTTTGGAACACCCGTCTTTTCAGAAATTGCCGCAACCAAATCAGCTTTTCTCATCGTTAATTATTGGTTTATAGTAAATTATAATCAAAATAGCTTTTTCAAACGAGAGGCAAATTTCGCAAATTAATTGATTATTTGAAAATAATAGCTCGTTTTATTTCTATAATTTTTCTCTAATAGTCAACCGGTTACGTCTTAAGTATTAGATTATCTGTAGGCCGGGGGCCAACCGTTGCTCCCGGCGGAAAAGCTTCCGCTTGCCGCCTTTCCCGGGCTGCCTTGCTCCGTTAGTATAATTGCCGTCTTTCTTTATCTTTGCGGGGCGCGCAAGGGCTTCACTTATATCACATTCAAACTGTGCACGTATGTTGCTATCGATGACCGGTTATGGGCGGGTAACGCATGCCTTCCAGGAAAAGATTATTATCGTTGAAATTCGCTCCCTTAACAGTAAGTTTACCGATATCCGGATGAAAATTCCCCAAAACTACCGGCAAAAAGAACCGGAAATACGCAAGATGCTCAGCGACCGCATCGAAAGGGGCAAAATCGATTTAACCCTGGAATTTCAGCCTAGCCAGGGCGATGAAGAATACAGCCTGAATGCCGCTTTGTTCAAGAAGTATTACCGTGAACTCCACCAATTATCCGAAGAACTCCGCGTCAACACCGGCGATCTTTTTCCGGCCATCATGCGCCTGCCCAACGTCATGATTCCCGATGGCGCCGGCCTCAATGAAGAAGAATGGAAATTCGTCACCAAAGTGCTGGATGAAGCCATAAAAAACTTTCAACAATACCGCCAAACCGAGGGCCAGGTGATGGAGCAGGACATGCGCGGGCGCATCGAAAAAATCCTCGCCTTCCTGCGCCAACTCGATCCCCACGAACAGGAAAGGGTGAACAAACTTCGCCAGCGCCTTCAGCAAAACCTGGAAGAGTACCTGGGAAAGGAAAATGTCGACGAAAACCGCTTCGAACAAGAAGTCCTCTTCTACCTGGAAAAAATTGACATCAACGAAGAAAAAGTGCGCCTGGAACAACACTGCAAATATTTCCTGGAAGAAATGGAGGACGGCGTCACCCAGAAAGGCCGTAAACTGAGCTTTATCTGCCAGGAAATGGGCCGGGAGATCAACACCCTGGGCGCTAAGGCCTATTCCTCTTCCATCCAACGGATTGTGGTTAATATGAAAGACGAACTGGAAAAAATTAAAGAACAGGTCGCCAATTCCGTCTAATCCGGTATGAGTAAACTTTTAATCTTTACCGCGCCCTCCGGCGCCGGTAAAACCACCATTGTCAGACACCTCCTGCAGCGTTTCGACAACCTGGCTTTCTCCGTATCCGCCACCACGCGCTCCAAACGCCCCGGAGAGGAGGAAGGCCTCGATTACTACTTCCTGAGTGTCGATCAGTTTAAAGAAAAAATCCGCCGGCGCGAATTTGTCGAATGGGAAGAGGTTTACGAAAATCAGTTTTACGGCACCCTGAAGTCAGAAGTGGAAAGGTTATGGCAGGCCGGCAAACACATTATCTTCGACATCGATGTCAAGGGCGCTTTGAGTATCAAAAGACACTTTCCGCGAGAAGCACTTACCGTGTACGTACAACCACCCTCGCGGGAGGTGCTCATCCGGCGATTGCAGCAAAGGCAAACGGAAGATGAGAATAGCTTGAAAAGGCGCATCAAACGAGCATCGCAAGAACTGATGTACGCCGATCAATTTGACGTCGTGCTCGTCAATGACGAACTCACCATCGCGCAGCAAGAAGCGGAACATATTGTACGCGATTTCCTGGATCGAGCAAAGACCAACAGCTAAAATCTCAACCATGCCATGAAACAAAACCCGGAAGGGAAAATCCTTCCGGGCTTTGTGTGGGAGGGTAATAACTATCTATTATTCGACCGGATCCCTGGGCGAGCGGGAAGTGATTAGTTATTCTCCATGAATTTGCTGAAGTCGATCTGGGCCGGGTCGGGCAACAGTACGGTTCTTCTGTTCTCGGACTTGCCTTCCTCCGTGTCGTTAGTGGCGGCGGGCATGTGCTCTCCACGGCCGGCGGCGGCCAGCTGATCGGGATTTACACCGTAGCTCAACAAAGCACGAACGACACCCAGTGCGCGCAGCGTACTCAACTCCCAGTTGTCGCGGTAAGGCGCGCTGGCCATTACACCATCCGTATCGGTATGGCCTTCTACCAGAATTTTCAGCTCCGGATTATTCTTCAGGGTTTCAGCGAGTTCCTCCAGGGCGCTACGCTCCTCAGAGCTCAGGCGGGTGGAGCCGCTTCTGTATCTTACCGGCGTTTCCGAAATGACGTACAGGCGCCCTTCGCGCTCTTCTACGGACAATCCGCTTTCCTGGTAAGTTTCGAAAATTCCGCCAATTTCTTCCTTGAGGGTGCTGAGCTCCTCTTCGGCCATTTGCAGATCCTCGCGCACCTGGGCAACCTCCTCTTTGGTAGAGTTCAGGTCATTGCGCAAGCTGGCCATTTGGCTCTCCATTTCTTCCTTTTGGCTCTGCATCTCGGCCTCCAGATCGGCCTTCTCTTCTTCCAATTGTTGCAATTGAGCTTGAGTTTCTGCGAGAGCTTGGTCAGAGGCTTCCTTAGCAGCCTGGAGCTCGTCGAACTTTTTCTTAGAGACGCAGGACTGCAAGCTACCCAGTGCTAAGGCGATAACTAGCAAGTTGAGTATCAGACGCATGTTCGTTAAGTTTGATTAAGAAATCTTATTTTGGTTTGAACGTTTCCTTTAGCTTAAGTAGTGATTATCAATGACATAGAACCCCTGTCGGTCAAGGTAAGCCTCTTTTCTAATGCAAATCAATAGATATTTTTTGAATAAAACAAAGATAACCCTAATTTTATTAACGACGAAAAGAGGTTGGCTTTCCTTAATTTTACTGGCCTGAAGCTCTTTTCTCTAACGGCCTGTCTTTCCATAGGTTCGATTGAGGAACTGTTTTTTCCTGTAAAAAACCTCATGGTCACGGCCCGGAAACTGACAACTTTTTCCTCCAAGCAGCAAGACCCCACTGCATTGG
>CAYWHT010000320.1:0-5492 GCA_964458135.1 uncultured Saprospiraceae bacterium
CTGGCAACCATTTGCGCCGCTGACTACGAAAAACTCATGCATCATCCGGGTTAAGAAGGGTGCGGAAGATGCAGTTATAGACTGGGGGTGGCGGGGGATAGTTTATTGCGAGTTCAGGGAGTTATTGTATAGTGCTTGGGGCATTACGGAGAGGAGCGGAGCAGAGCAGAGAGACAGAAAAGAGGGTCGTCGTCGGAGAAAACGACGACCTTGCTTTTTTTCGTTTGGCGAGCGTTTAGCCTTTGTTTTCGTCGTAGCGGCGGCCTCCGCCGCGCCGGCGATCGTCACCGTTTCTTTCCCGGCCGTCACCTCCTTTGCCGTTGCGTTGTGGTTTGGGAAGCAGGGCTTTGCGGGAGAGCCGGATTTTGCCGGTCTTTTTATCGATACCGATCAGTTTGACTTTCACTTCGTCACCTTCCTGGAAGACGTCTTCAACCTTATCGATATGGGAGTGGGAAATTTCCGAGACGTGCAGCAGGCCGCTCTTGCCGTGGAATTCGACGAATACGCCGTAGGGCATAACCGTTTTGACCTTCGCTTCGTACACGTCACCCACTTCGGGTACGAAGGTGATGCGCCGGATGCGATCCAGTGCGGCTTCGATGGCTTCCTTATCGGATGCCGCGACGTTGACGACGCCTTTATCGCCCACCTCGTTGATGGTGATCGTCGTGCCGGTTTCTTCCTGAATTTCCTGGATGACCTTGCCACCGGGGCCGATAACCGCGCCGATAAAGCTCTTATCGATGATGAGTTCGGCGATGCGCGGAGCGTGGGGTTTGACTTCGGGGCGAGCTTGATCCAGGGATTCGTTCATTTTTTCCAGGATGTGCAGGCGGCCTTCGCGTGCTTGGTTGAGTGCTTTTTCCAGCATTTCGTAGGGCAGCCCTTCGAGCTTGATGTCCATCTGACAGCCGGTGATGCCGTTGACGGTGCCAGTCACTTTGAAATCCATATCGCCCAGGGCGTCTTCATCGCCCAGGATATCGGTCAGAATAGCGGTACGCTGCCCATCGGAAATCATGCCCATGGCGATGCCGGAAACGGCCGACTTGATCTGTATGCCGGCATCCATTAGTGCCAGCGAGCCGGCGCAGACCGTCGCCATAGAGGAAGAGCCGTTAGATTCCAGGATATCGGAAACGATGCGAATCGTGTAGGGATGCTCGTTGGGCAGCACTTGTCGCAGCGAACGGGCGGCCAAATTGGCGTGGCCTACTTCGCGGCGCCCGGGCCCCCGCATGGGCTTCGTCTCTCCTACCGAATAGGGCGGGAAGTTGTAGTGGAGGATGAATTTTTCGTAGTACAACTGCATGGCGTTGTCGATCATCATCTCGTCCAGCTTGGTGCCCAGGGTCAGGGAGGTTAGCGACTGGGTTTCGCCCCGGGTGAAGATGGCCGAACCGTGGGCGGAAGGCAGGTAATCCACCTCGGTCCAGATATCGCGCACCTCGTCGGTTTTGCGTCCGTCCAAACGCACCCCTTTATCGAGCACCATATTGCGGATGACGTCTTTTTTGAGCTGACCGTAATAATCCTCTACCAGCCCGCCATTTTCTTCCATCCACTCTTCCCCTTTCTCTTCGGTGTACTTTTCGATCAGCGCTTCTTTGAGTTCCGAGAAGCGGTCTTTGCGCGTTCCCTTGTCGAGGGCGCCGGCGGCGATTTCGAGTACCTTGCCTTCGGCGAAATCTTTTACCTGCGCCTGAATTTCCTCATCGGAGGGCAGTTCCGGCAATTCGCGCTTGGGCTTGACTTTATCGCCTAGCATGCCCAGCAATTGCTGTTGGGCCTGGCACTGCACCTTGATGGCTTCGTGACCGGCCTTGATCGCTTCCACCAAATCTTTTTCCGAGCATTCTTTGGCTTCTCCTTCCACCATCATCACGTTATCCATGGTGGCGGCGACCATGATGTCCAGGTCGGCTTCCTCCAGGTCGGATCGGTGCGGATTGATGACCATCTTATTCTTGATGCGGGCCACCCGCACTTCGGAGATGGGGCCCGCCCAGGGGATGTCGGAAATCGTTAGGGCCGTTGAGGCGGCCAGGGCGGCGAAGCTATCGGGCAGGACTTCTTTTTCTCCCGAGATCAGGTTGATGATGACCTGGGTTTCGTTCATGTACCCCTCGGGAAACAGTGGCCGAATGGCGCGATCCACTAGCCGGGAGACGAGGATCTCGTAATCGGAAAGCCTAGCCTCGCGACGGAAGAAGTTGCCCGGAATCCGGCCGGCCGAAGCGAACTTCTCCTGGTAGTCGACGGAGAGGGGAAAAAAGGCCTGCCCTTCTTTGGCTTCTTCGGCGGACACGACCGAGGCGAACAACATCGTATCGCCGATGCGAATCACACAGGAGCCGTCGGCCTGCGTGGCCAACTTGCCCGTCTCCAACGCCACGGTTCTTCCGTCGGGAAGCTCGAAGGACGTGCTAATAGGATTCTTTTGTCCCATGTTCTAACAAAAATTTTAATGAATCTATCTATTCTTCTATGCGTCTTTAACTTACATTGAGCGGCGGCCCCCGGCGCTTTTTTTCCAGCGCTTTAACCGGCTTCCGGAATTAAGAGGGACATTCTCGAGGAGTGTACTTTAAGTAGGAGGTAAGTCATGGAGGAAGACCAGTTGTCTAGCGAGCTTTTTTCGGGTCGACTTTTTAATTACCCCTTGTCACTCTGCTTTAGCATTAATTTGCACATGCAACCCAAGCAGGTCGGAGAAGATAGGCTAAAACAAAGGGAAGCAACTTCCGCGCTGCTTCCCTTTCGTTTACTTTCGAATATTACGAATTCCGAGTTTGCTGATCAGTGCGCGGTACCGCTCGATATCTTTATCGGCCAGGTACTGCAACAGCCGCTTGCGCTTGCCTACGAGGGTCAGCAGGGTGCGGCGACAAGAGTGATCCTTGCGATTTACCTTGAGGTGCTCCGATAGCCCCTTGATGCGATGCGTAAATAGCGCAATTTGCGCTTCGGTAGAGCCGGAATTGCCCTCCGACCCTCCGTACTCTTTGAAAATCTCCGCTTGCTTTTCTTTCGTCAGATAATTTGCCATTAATTGAAGTTTATTACCGTTAGTGATCACGAAAATCAGTTACAGCCGTGCAAAGGTAATGATTTTAGCCCGAATGGTAAAGAAACTATGCCGGCCTTTTTTTCATAACCCACTGGTAATGGCTTTAATGGTTTTCCGACTTATAGCGCCGGATGGCTTCGGTTAGCCGGGGAACTACTTCGAAAACGTCACCCACAATGCCGTAATCGGCCGCTTTGAAAAAGGGCGCCTCCGGGTCTTTATTCACTACGACGATCGTCTTGGAACTGTTCACGCCGGCCAGGTGCTGAATGGCCCCCGAAATGCCCAGCGCCACGTAGAGGTTGGGGCGAATGGTCACGCCGGTTTGGCCCACGTGCTCGTGGTGCGGCCGCCAGCCCGAATCGGCCACCGGCCGCGAACAGGCCGTGGTCGCATTCAGCTCTTCGGCCAACTTCTCCAGAATACCCCAGTGATCGGGACCTTTCAATCCTCGCCCGCCGGAGACGACTAATTCGGCTTCGGGCAGCGGCGTGCGGCCTTCGATGCGGTCTACGCTCTCTACCTGTATTCTTCCCTCGGGCACTTCTACCGAAAGGGGCTCTACCGTACCGGCTTCGCCTTCAGCCTTGGGCTGAAAAGAATTACCCATCAAAGAGAGGAGCTTCATTTCCGACTTGATCTCGTATTCGGCAATAGCCTTACCGGAGAAAACGGGTTTGCGCACTTTGAAGGCCCCGCCTTCCTGCCTGGGCACGCTATTGACGCCGGCTACCGAGCCGGCGTTAAAGCGGGCGGCCAGGCGGCCCAGCAGCGACTTTCCCGTAGAGGAATGGGTCATGATAATTACCTCCGCTCCCAATTCCCGGGCCGCATTGCCAATGGCGGCCGCGTAGACCTGACTGTCGAATTGGTCGAGCTGAGCGTTTCCGATATTGTATATTTTGGCGGCGCCGTACTTAGCGAGTTCTTCCGCTCCCTCCACATTGCCCAGCGTAAGAGCTATGCATTCCTTACCCAGCGCCTCGGCGGTCATTTTCCCGTAAGCGACGGTTTCATAAGTCGTTTTTTTGAATTGGCCCTTTTGGCTCTCCGCGAAAACAAGTACCATTTATATTGTGGTTTATTATTCGGTTATGGAAAAGCGTTTTAAATCACTTTGGCTTCTTCGTGCAATAGCCGTACGAGTTCATCCATGTTTTCCGGATCAACCATCTTGACGTCTCCCTTTTCGGGCGGCAACTCAAACTCAACGGCCACGACCGGGTCTTCGGTCTCGACGGCCTCCACCACCTTGATCGGCTTGCGCTTCGACATCATGATGCCGCGCATGCTCGGAATGCGTTGTTCGGCCAGTCCTTTGGCGGCGCTGATGACAAAGGGAAAGTCTACCCGCAGGCTTTCCGTTCCCCCTTCAATATCCCGGCCTATCTTGGCCGTCTGCCCCTCCACCTCCATGTGGGTGGCGTAAGAGATAAAGGGCATTTCCAGCAATTCCGCCAGCATGGCGCCAACTTCGGAGCCGTTGTAATCAATCGTCTCCTTACCTAAGAAAAGGGCGTCGTAACCTTCTTCCCGGGCGTGGGCCGCAATTTGCCGGGCCGTAAAGAGCGCGCTCTTCGGCTCGGCATCGATGCGCACGGCCTCATCGGCGCCGATGGCCAATCCCTTGCGAATGACGGTATCGTTCTCCGCCGGCCCAACGTTGACCAGGGTGACGCTCCCGCCCATCGCTTCTTTGATTTCCAAAGCGCGCACCAGGGCGTACCATTCGTCGTAAGGATTCATGATGTACTGAACGCCCGAGGTGTTTAGGGCCGTATTGTCCTCGTTGAAAGTGATTTTGGTTGTTGTATCGGGTGTTTTACTAACACAAACCAATAGTTTCATGTATCTAGTTATTTAATCCACCTTTTTTACCTTATAACACGACAAATATAGCTATTTTAAACTCAGTGGGAAATTAGCTTAGCGAAATTTCGCTATGGCCATCGTAAAATTCCGGTCATAAGGCCTTATCTTCCTCCTCACTAAAAGATGCCTCCGGTCATGGATCGTTTGGAACAATTGCAACAATTGCTCGCGGAGAGCCCCCAAGACTCTTTCTTACAATTCGCCATCGCCAAGGAATACGAAGGCCGGGATGCCGACGCGGAAGCCTTGAAGTGCTACCGCCAATTGCTCGACCGCGACCCCGATTACGTTGGCGCCTACTATCACCTCGGCAAGCTCTACGAACGCCGGGAAGCCTACGAACAGGCCATCGCCACCTACCGGCAGGGTATGGAAATAGCCCGCAAAGCCGGCGACCAGCACGCCCTGAGCGAGTTGGCCGGCGCTAAGCTTAATCTTGAAGACTAGTACACTGTGTAATAAGTAATTTTGCGCTTTGGCAGTGTCTTTTGCCGAAAGGCTGCGTTGCTCATCAGTCTCGTAGCTACGGACTTCGGCCTGAGCTCAG
>CAYWHT010000321.1:0-5469 GCA_964458135.1 uncultured Saprospiraceae bacterium
TCCACAGCCACATGGAGCGAGGGAAGAAAGCCCGCGAGGCAGCCGTTATGGCCTGGAAGGAGATCGGCCTGTCGGTAACTTCCATCACCTTGGTGCTTATCATTGTGTTTTTGCCCATTGCGCTGGTGCAGGGACTGGTTTCGGACCTGCTCTTCCAATTCTCCATTACGGTGGCTTTTGCTACTGCGATCAGTTTATTGGTGTCTTTTACGCTGACGCCTTTGCTGGCGGCGCGTTTTTCCAGCTTAACCCATCTGAGTAAAAAACGCTGGTACGACTGGCCGTTGATTGCCTTTGAGCGCTTGCTCAATGGCGTGCGTTCCGGCTATAAATCGGCCCTGGAATGGTCGCTGCGCCATAAGTTGGTCACGACCATTGGCATCTTTGCCTTGGTCTTCGCCTCCTTCAGCCTGCTCGGCGCCGGATTTATCGGGTCGGAATTTGCCGCCACCGGCGATAACGGCGAGTTTAACCTCGAACTGGAGATGCCCAAGGAAACGCCCATTTCCCGTACTAGCGACGTGGCGCGGGAGATGGAGGCTTATCTGTTGGGGCTTCCGGAGGTGCGTACGGTTTTCACCACCGTTGGCCGAACCAGTGGGTCGGTCTCCAGCCAATCGACGAATTACCTGGCCGAGCTGAACGTCAAGCTGGTTAGCGCTGAGGAGCGTGCCTTATCAAATGACGAGTACGCGCGTGAAGTCAAGCTCGAACTCATGCAACGCATCCCCGGCGCCGAGATCAAAGCCAAACCGGTGAGCCTCGTCGGCCCCGGTGAGGCCCCCATCCAAATCATCCTGCAGGGATCGGATCTCGATCAAATCCTCGCCTTTAGCGAACAAATCAAAACCGTTACCGAAAGCGTAGCGGGAACGGCCGAAGTATAAACGACCGTAGAGGGCGGCAATCCCGAGCTGGAGGTCAATATCAACCGCGAGAAGATGGCCGACCTGGGGCTGACGATGGATGTGGTCGGCGCCACCATGCAGAATGCTTTTTCCGGTAATGACGATAACCAATATAAGGATCAGGACAAAGAATACGACATCCTCGTGCGGCTCGACGCCTTCGACCGACGCAGCGAGGAAGACGTACGCGCCCTTGCCTTTCTCAACCGCAAGGGCAAGCTGGTCGAACTGGCGCAATTCGCCACGGTAAACCCCACCACCGGACCCTCCCGCCTGGAACGGCAGGATAAAATCAATTCCGTAACGGTGGAATCCCAGGTCGTCAACCGGCCCACCGGCACGGTAGGGGAAGAGATTCAGAATAAGGTGGCCGAGCTCGAGGTCCCCGAAGGCGTAACCATATCTTACGCCGGCGATCTGGAAAACCAGGCGGAAGCTTTCGGAAGCCTGGGCTTTGCGCTAATGACCTCCATCGTGTTGGTTTATTTGATTATGGTGGCGCTGTACGATAGTTACGTCTATCCCTTTGTGACGCTTTTTGCCATTCCGGTGGCCTTGATCGGCGCTTTCCTCGCCCTGGCCATGGCCATGGCCACCCTGAGTGTCTTTACCTTTTTGGGGCTGATTATGCTGGTGGGCCTGGTGCTCAAAAACGCCATTCTGATCGTCGACTTCGCCAACCAGCGCAAGGCGGAAGGCCTGAATAGCTACGAAGCCGTGGTGGAAGGTGGGCTGGAACGCCTGCGTCCCATCCTCATGACCACCCTGGCCATGGTCATCGCCATGATCCCCATCGCGGTAGCGGATGGTGCGGGCTCCGAATGGAAAAACGGCCTGGCCTGGGTCCTCATCGGCGGGTTGACCTCCTCCATGATTTTCACCCTGATCATTGTACCGGTAATATACCTATGGGTGGATAATGCCGGAGCGTGGATCCGGCGCAAGCTAGGCAGTCGAAAGAGCGAGCGGGAGCCGCAGATGGCCTGAGATGGAGGCCGGGGCTGAGCGCTGCTCCACCTCTCTGCTTCGATCTACACCTATTACAGCCTGCCAGGTCAGAATTCACAAATTTTGACCTGGCAGACTATAACCACTCCCGCAGGGTCTCCATCGCCTCCAGCATATCCCCGCAACATGCCTGTACGAATTTCTGATCGAGGAATTTGTTGGCGGGATAGTGTTAATCGACCTATCGGAGGGGCGACCAAAGTCGTAGCTGGGCAATAGGGCGGTACCGGCGCCTTCGAGCAGCCGGGCGCATAATTGATGACTATCCTGAATGCCGCGCCGGCGATAAAAATCAGCAATCTCAAGCCGGACGCTCCTTGCACACTGTCTCGAAATTGTTTGCAAACCAATTTGACCGCAGTCTACAAACTCGCCAGGGCTATTTTTCCATTTCATCTTTTCGGCGTTCCCGGTAAGCGGCTTTGAGGCGGATATTGCGGCGTTGCACCGAAGGTTTGGTGAACTCCCGTCGCTTGCGGATCTCCTTGATGATTCCGGTGCTTTGGTATTTACGCTTGTAGCGCTTGAGCGCCCGGTCGATGCTTTCGTTGCTTTTTACCTCAATGATGAGCATGTCAAAGAAGTTGAGTTAAGAAACAAAATTTTCAATGGGAAAAAGAAGAGATAATTTACAGAAAAGCGGGGATAAATGGAAGATGGGCAAAGAAAAAATGGGCGACTATTCGCGACCCCGGTCACCGACCGAGGTCGCCAAGCAGTACTATTCTTGTCCGGCCAAAAGGACGGGCGCTCCTGTAATGAGTACTTTTCGGATCAATTCCAGGCGCCCTCCAGCGGTTGGCCGTTGGCCAGTGTCTGAGCGGTACGCTGCAACGGATATGCTTCTTCAAAGAAGAAACGCTCTTCGCCGAAAGCGGGATAAAGATCATCCAACCAAATGGCGTCGGGATCGTATTTGGCGAAGAAGGGTCGACCTACCCAATCGGGATGGCGACCCTGCAAAAATTGCAGGGTAAAGACTTTTTCACCCATGATTTCGGTTAGGCCGAGGACGTGCACTTTTCCGGGACCGGCCGACATGCTGGGGCCGCGCACGGTGCGGGCTAGGCCACTTACCCGCTGATAGGCTTGCCGGAAGATGCGCCAGGCGCGTTCCAGCGATACGGCAAAATAATCTTGCGCGCCGGTATCCCGGGCCACAAACATGTAATAGGGAACACACCCTAATTCCACTTGCTCCTGCCACATGGCCGCCCAGCTGTCGGCATTATCGTTGATGTTGCGCATCACGGGCGACTGGGTGCGGACGACGGCGCCGGTATTGCGAACCCTTTCAATGGCCCGCTTGACTTCATCCGTACGCAACTCTTGTTGGTGGTTAAAATGCGCCATTAAGGCAATGTGTAAACCGGCCCCGCGGGCCTCTTCAAAGAGGCGCAGCAAGTCGTCGGCGTCGTCGTCCTGCGTGAAGCGTTGCGGCCAGTACCCCAGGGCTTTGGTGCCAAAGCGGATGGTGCGCAGATTGGGGAGCCCGGCCTCGATTAAAGCTTCGACGTAGGTGCGCAACACCTTGGTTTTCATGATCAGCGGGTCGCCCCCCGTAAACAGAAGGTCAGTAACTCGTGGATGGGCCCGCAAGTATTTAATGATCAATTCGGTATCGCGCATGCCGAATTTGAGCTCATTCATGCCGACAAACTGGGGCCAGCGAAAGCAAAACGTACAATAAGCGTGGCAAGTCTGTCCCTGACTGGGAAAGAAGAGCATCGTTTCGCGGTACTTGTGTTGAACGCCGGTAAGAGGCACGCCCTCGATTTGCGGAACGTTTTGTTCCAACTGCCCCGCAGGGTGCGGATTGAGTTCGAGGCGGATTTTGTTGGCGATTAGCTTGAGTTCCTTGCGCTTGGCGCCTCCCCGGATGGCTTTGGCCATCTCGCGATAGTGAGCAGGCTTCAACAGGTCTTTCTGGGGAAAAGTCAGCGTAAAAATGGGGTCTTTGCGGTAGCGTTCCCAGTCAATGAGTTGGTCTATGACGTAATTATTGGCTTTAAAGGGCAGAACATTGCCCACCACCTCAATGTCAAATTGCTCTTCCTCGCTTAGATGGCGTTTGACCTGTGGAATGTCCCGAAAGTTTCGCAGGCTAAAGGATTGGTACTTTTGCATGATGCATTAAGATTTGAAAGGTTATATAAATCAATTCGTCTCCCACAGTCTCTGGTATTCGGAAGACGAAGAAGAATTGCCCGATAATTCGGCGCCAATGAGATGGTTGTGTAGAAACGGTGGTGGTATGAAAAGGCTCCGACGGGAGCAGCGCAACAGATAGTTTTCAGCCTTTTGGTTTAGGCTCGCCTAAATTAGTTTCTACACCAAATAATTCAACCTTGAAAATGGGAAAAAGGTTCCGAGCGGGAAAGGTGGGAGGAGTGCTGAATTTGCTCAATCATTCGAGTAAGATGCAAAACACGTTCCTCCTCAATAATAGCACTGTTCCGTGCAATTGTACGATTGGAGAAAAGGCGAAAACGACGTAAGTACTTTGTTGTGGTGCGGCTCTCACCCGATCGGAATCGAGGTAAAAGTGGTGAAAAAGTACAACCCTCCGATGAACAGGCATTCGTCGATATATTTCATTCTCTGGTCTGTGCGCTTAGTTGGAGCCGGAGGAATTCCCTGGGCAACATTTCTTCGCATCGAGCCGGGGGCTTGTTTCACTTACGGATAGCTCTACCCACGGCTACTCTTCTTCTTGGGAATCATCCAGGATGTCAAATCCATCCACCTCATCCGGCAGGGTGTCATCTTCGTAGAAGAGGTCGTTATCGAAATCATCGTCTTCTTCAACCGGAGCGGGTTTGGGTTTACTTTCGGCGGATTTACGGATGACTTTGGTGATTACCTTGGGTTGGTCTTCTTTAGCTTTGGTTTTCACCGGCTCGCCTATCCGGGTGTTGGCGGGCGCGCCATTTTTAGCCGCCAGGCTTTTGGTGGTGGTGGGCACGGCGATGAGGCGGCGCTTATCGATTAGCTCGTCGGTGACCGTGCAAATGCCGTAGGTTTTGTTGCGAATGCGCACCAGGGCATTTTCCAGTTCACGCACGTACATGCGTTGGCGGATAGCCATGTTGTTGAGCATCTCGATATCGTTGTTGATGCTGGTGTCGTCCATCCAGTCGCCACCGTGCTCGTCGCTGGAATTTTCGGTAATTTCCAGGATTTGGTTGTGCAGGTTTTCCAGCTGGGTTTTGGCCTTGGCGAGGCGGTCTTCAAGGAGCACTTTAAATTCGGCCAGTTCGGCATCGGAGTATCTTACGACAGATTTGGTCATGGTTAAGGTTTTTACCGTCGCAAAGTAGCGGCGGAAATCTGAAAAAATTTTGAAAAAGTGAACCTTCACCGAATACAAGGGTCGCGACAAAACAAGAGCGCCGATTATCCGGCCATTCGCCTGACCCGCCCGCGCTTACGCAAGCGCTTCCACCAATAACCAAGTGATACCCTGGACCGCCACCGCTTCAACAACCGCCGGCCCGCCTTATAGTCTGACAACCCAAAATTTGTGAATTCTGACTTGCTCTTTTTAGCTTCG
>CAYWHT010000322.1:0-5468 GCA_964458135.1 uncultured Saprospiraceae bacterium
ATCATTTCCTTAACGACCGGCGCGGCGGTCAATTATCTTCTTTGGAGCCGATTTTTTCCAATTCGGTGCGGGCGACTTTGATTTTTTCTTCCAGCAGGCGAAGCTCTTCTTCTTTTTCCCGGTAGGTATCTTGCAATTGTTGCAGCTTTTGCCGCAAGGCCTTGACTTGCCGGGCCGTTTGCTTTTTAATGTGAGTAATTTGCCGGACAGCTTGCTGGCGGGCGGCGTATACGTCGGCCGCTGCGGTTCTTCGGGCTTCGCTCAATTGCTTTTGTTGCCGGCTTTGTAGCTCGACCAACTCGGCGGCCATTTGTTCTTTGCGTTTTTCAAATTCGGAGCGCAGCTGCGCCAGGGCTTGTTTTCCCTCTTTTCGGCGCTGAAGTAGGGAATCCGCGTAGGCTGCTTCTATCCGGGCCAGCGCCCGGCGGTTTTCCGCTCGCTGTTTTTCCATGCGCCGCTCCATGATGCGCCGGGCCCGTTCTTGTTGCCGCTGCATGGCTTTCAATTCTTTGCGGGCATCTTCCTGGGTGTTAAAGATGGAGCGCGCCGCCTCCTGGCGAGCCAGCAATACTTTTTTTTCCAGGGCTGCTTGTTCGGCGCGGTAAAGGCTGTCGAGTTGGCGGGTTTGCCGGGCAAGCTGCGTATCCAGCGCCACCAGTCGCTGTTCGGTAAATTCGCGTTTTGCTTCCAGGGCGGTCGCTAGTTCCAGTTCCTCTTCCAATGCGGCTTCCCGGAGCTCCCGCAATCTACTGGCCTGGGCCGCCTGCTCCCGGGCGAGTTGCATTTGTTGGCGGTGGCGTGCTTCCGCCGCTTCGATCGCCAGGCGTTCCCACTTGCGTAGTTCGGTTTCACGCATTTCGGACATTTTGACTACTAGCTGTTCACGCAGATCAGCCAGACGTTGATCCGCCTCCCGTTGAAGGCTTTCCAGCTTCTGATTTTCTTGTTGGCGGGTTTGTTCTTTTAACCGGCGCATACGGGCGAGGGTGTCGAGGGTAGCTTGTTGGAGTTGTTCGATTTCCAATTGGGTATTACGGCGTATATCGGCCAATTGTTTTTGGTAATGGGTGAGGCGTTGTTGCCGCAGGGCGCCGAGGGAATCCAGGACCTCTTGGTGGGACGCCCGGACTTGCAGGAGAGCATCGTTAAAAGACTGGCGCAATTGGCGGCTGCGGCGGCTGCCGGCTAATGCAATGCTATCCATGCGAATCTGCGCCTGACGGCGCTTCCGCCCGGCGGCCCGCCGGCGGGCGATACTATCGCGGCGGTACTGCCTGATCTGAGCGTCCGCCAGTTGGCGCAAGCTATCCTGGAGGCGCTCTTTTTGCCGGTGCAGGCGCACCAGCGCTCTTTCGTTATCCTGGTATAGCTGGTTGAGGCTATCCGTATTGGTTACGGGCGGCTCCGGCGCCTTCTCCCGGCTTCGGCCTCGGAGCGCGGTATCGCGATAATTCTGGAAAGCCAGGCGCAGGCTTTGCGCCTCTCGCCGCACCGAATCTCTCAGGCTCTGCAATTGCCGTTCGAGCCGCATAGCTTCCGCTTTAGCTTCGCGGCGGTTAGCTTGTCGCCGCGAGCGAAGCCGTCTTTTTTCCCGCTTGGCCGATTCCCTCAATTTGGAAAGTTCATAGGCCTGATCTTCTTGTAAACGCAGACGCTTCTTTTCCATTTCCTGTCGGGCGGCGGCCAGCTCGATCGCCAGTTGTTCGCGGGCGATCACGACTTCCTCCCGGAGCCGCGCCATTTGCGCGGCGGCCTCTTCGCGAACGGCTAGCAACTCCCGGGCTAAGGAATCTTGTTCTTCAAGGACTTTCTCCCGGCTCAACGATCGGGTAAGGTCCGCCTCCCGGCGGATAGCGGCGATTTTTTCATCGGTCTCGGAGCGGAGGCGTTGCAATTCCGCAGTGGCATTTTCCCTGGCCGTAGCTACGGCGTCTTCGTATTCTAATTCGACCAGACTGGATTGTTCCCGTAGCCGGCGGATTTGTTCTAAGGTAGCTTCCCGGATTTGGGCGAGGGTGTCGCGAGACCGTTCCCGTATGCGTTCCAGTTGTCGGTCTATGGCCATACGGCGGTCGATCAGTTGTTGTTGGATGGCGGTTTCGCTGGCTGATTGCCGGCGCCGGGCGCTATCGAGGGTGGCGCTTATCGATTGCAGTTCCCTTTCGGCCTGTTGCTGAGCTTGCTGAACTTCCCGTGCGTAGCGCGCCTTCTGCTCTGCGGCGCGCTCGCGGGCGGTGGCCACCTCTTCCCACAGCTTGCGCTTGACGGCGTCGGCCCTTTCGCGTTCCACCTTGATTTCGCGGCGCAGGCGAGCTTTGGTGGCGGCTAACTCCCGGCGCAGGCGGCGCAGTTCTTCATCTTCGGGCGGCGCAGGAGGCCAATCGCCGCGCCGGGGCTCTACTTCCTCCATATCCAAAGGTGCTTGCTCCTTTTTCCGGGCGGTGAATTTTGGAAACTTGGACTTGTCCAGGGTCTCGAAGAAGCAGCGGGAAAGCTCGCGGAATTCATCTTGCCGGCTGGCGTTTACCGTGAATTTCCGCATTTCGTTGGAGAGGTTGTTTTTGAAGTAGATCGTCCGGATATTGACGGTGGCGAACCACTCCACCGCCGCCAGATCGAGT
This sequence comes from uncultured Saprospiraceae bacterium, assembly GCA_964458135.1. Classification (GTDB taxonomy): domain Bacteria; phylum Bacteroidota; class Bacteroidia; order Chitinophagales; family Saprospiraceae; genus CAYWHT01. The sequence goes on from CAYWHT010000322.1 coordinate 2,622, forward strand.
TGCAGGGTGTTTTCGTAGATCGGACTGCCGCCTTCTTTTGACAGGGTAGCCTCTTCGGTAAAGCGGTAGCTGCGCCGGTTGCGGTTGGCGTCCATGAAGATGATCTCGTCATTCTGGTTGAAGTTGACCCCGCCTTTGCTGTAGACGCGGGCGGTAATTCCACGGTTATTGCTGACCAATTTCAACCGGTAACTGTAGCTAGCGCGAACGACGAATGTTTGTTGCCGGGAATGCAGTTGGTGCACCCCGCCCATGATCCGGTTTTCGACGATCCATGCCGTACAATCCTGGGCGGCCGCCGGCCTGACAAGCCCAAGGAGCAAGGGGAAAGCAAGAAGAATTTGGCGAAGTGCTTTCATAGTGGAAAGGTTTACGATCTGGTTGGAACGGGCCCTTCTCAAGATAAACTATTTCCCTCAGAGTTAAAACCGCCCTTATTAGCGATTGACCGCCAAAAGGTACAGCACGGCCATTCGCACCGCCACTCCGTTTTCCACCTGTTGCAGGATGATGGAATGTTCGGAATCCGCTACGTCACTGGTCACCTCCACCCCCCGGTTGATGGGGCCGGGATGCATGATCAGGATTTGCTTGCTCAGGCCATCCAGTAAGGATTTATTAACCCCGAAGTACTGGGCGTATTCGCGCAGTGAAGGAAAGTATTTGATATTTTGCCGTTCGAGCTGGATGCGCAGAATATTGGCCACGTCACACCACTCCAGGGTGTCGCGAATATCGTGCGACACGCTGACGCCGAGCGTGTCGATAGGTTTGGGAATCAGGGTTGGCGGGCCGCAGACCCGCACCTCTGCGCCGAGTTGGTGGAGGCAGAAGATATTGCTAAGTGCTACGCGGGAATGCAGAATGTCTCCGATAATGGCGATTCGCTTTCCGGCCAGCTCCCCCAATTCCTCTTCCATGGAAAAGGCGTCGAGCAAAGCTTGCGTGGGGTGTTCGTGGGTGCCGTCACCGGCGTTGATGATGTTGGCGTCGATGTGGTTCGACAGGAATTGGGGGGCGCCGGGCGCCGGGTGCCGCATGACCACCATCTCCACCTTCATCGACAAAATATTATTGACCGTATCCAGCAGGCTTTCGCCTTTTTTGACCGAAGAGGAGGAAGCGGAGAAATTGACCACATCCGCCGAAAGGCGCTTTTCGGCCAGCTCGAAGGAGATACGGGTGCGCGTTGAGCTTTCGAAAAACAAATTGGCTACCGTCACATCCCGCAGAGAGGGCACCTTTTTAATAGGGCGGTTCAGCACCTGTTTGAAGTCCTGGGCGGTGCGGAAGATTAACCGGATATCTTCGGTGGTGAGGTATTTTATGCCTAAAAGGTGCTGGGTGCTGAGCTTTTGAACAACTTCCGCCATAAGTTAGGATTGAGCTTGGCTTTTGTCCGCAAATAATAACACTTGATCCTGCTGATCGTATTCTCGCCATTCCACCTTGACGTAGGCACGGTCGAGCGCATCCACGGTGATGCCGGTGAAATCGGGATGAATGGGCACCTGCCGGTTGAACCGGCGATCCACCAACACCAACAATTCAATCTCCCGGGCCCGGCCGTAATGGTTGAGCGCGGTCAGCGCAGCCTGCACGGTGCGACCGGTATACAGCACATCGTCGATTAAGACCACGTTTTTATCGTCGACCAAAAAATCCATTTCGGTAATACTGGCGGTAAGCGGTTTTTCGCGCCGGCGAAAATCGTCGCGGTAAAATGTGATATCCAACTTACCCGCTTCGAAATTTTTTACCCCCTGGATCTTCTCCAGGCGCTGTACAATCCGATCCGAAAGTAGGCTGCCACGGGGCTGAATACCGATCAGGCAGGTATTGGCCAGATCATCGTATTGCTCGATGAGTTGGTGACAGAGCCGCTCCACGGTCAGGGTAAAACGCTCGGCGCCCATGATAGATCGTCCGTTACTCATGTAATCAGCATTGTTTTGCGAAGGTCTTTTGCCCGTCCACAAATATAGGGCTCCGGGGGGCAAATTTCTAAAGATGTCGTTCCGGCCAATATTTTAACATTTAGCGCCATTAAACCCTTCCCCCTCTTTCCAGTCTATCCCTTTGAAACCACAACTTAAGGATTGGCTGAATAATGTGCACATTTTCAAGCCCTTAGAACCAATTTACTCAACCAACACAATTATCAAAGATGAAAAAACTGCATTATTCCTGGATTTTGATTTTAGCCCTCGGCTTTGCCCTAACGGCTTGTAATGAGGACGAAACTACGGAAGACATCGTAATCGATGAGACAACCAGCAGCCAAGACCTGGCCACCATGCAAAACCTGATGGAAGACGTAGAATCGGAAGTGGACCTACAGCTTGAAGAGCTGGACGGCAAGGGCAACGGCTGCGCCGAAATAACCGTCGATCCCGAAGACAAAAGCTTTCCGCGCACGGTTACGATCGATTTCGGCGCCGACGGATGCCTGGGCCCCAATGGCCGCCTGCGTCGGGGTAAGATCATCGTCACGCAAAACGACTCGCTCCCGCTGGACGGCTCCGTGCGCACGGCCACTTTTGAGGATTTCTTTATTGACAATGTACAATTGGAAGGAAGCAAAACCTTGACAAACAACGGCGCCGACGAAAACGGCTTTCCCAGCTTTACGCGGGAGGTGATGCTGAGCATTACCTATCCCAGCGACTCCACCGCAAGCTGGAACAGCACGAGTACGGTCGCCCAGGTAGATGGCCTGGATACGCGCACCCGGCGCGACGACGTGCTGGAAATTACCGGCGCTTCGGAAGGCGTCAATCGCCGCGGCGGCGTCTTTAGCTCCACCGTCCGGGAACCGCTGTTGAAACGCAAAGCCTGCCCCTGGAT
>CAYWHT010000323.1:0-5445 GCA_964458135.1 uncultured Saprospiraceae bacterium
GGCCTGAAGGAGCCCGGCGTCAATCGCCTCATCCGCGCCTGCTACCGCCTGCTGAACCTCATCACCTACTTCACCGCCGGCGAAAAGGAAGTGCGCGCCTGGACGATTCAGGAAGGCTGGAAAGCCCCGCAGGCCGCCGGCGTCATCCATACGGATTTCGAAAAAGGATTCATCCGCGCCGAAGTCATCCGCTATGAGGACTACGCAGAATTGGGATCCGAGCAAAAAGTCAAAGAAGCCGGCAAGATGAGCGTGGAAGGAAAAGATTATGTGGTGCACGACGGAGACGTGATGCATTTCCGCTTTAATGTCTAAGATATCGGACACTAAATAACCGGGTACATTCATGGCCCGTTTACAACCCGTAAAGCGCTGATCCACCTTTACCTACCCGAGCCGGGCCGCCAGCCTGCAAAAGACCAACCGCTCGGTAGCCCAATACCCTACCGATGACGGCATTATCCCCATCGAAGACGATAATGCCGACGCCATTGCCCCGGCCGCACTCCGCCCCTATCCAAGTCCGTTTATAATAATTTTCCGGGTCTAACTTTCTTCTCAGAGCGGAAATTCGTTATTTAACCCATCAAAACCTAACCCACTCCTATCGCAATGAAGTTAAGACATTGGCTTTTATTCCTGTTCCTGCTCAGCATTACCCCCCTATTTTCTCAGAATCGGGATACTCCATCCAGCTTCGACGCCCTCCGATACCGCAGCATCGGCCCCGCACGCGGCGGGCGCGTTACCGCCGTCACGGGCATCCCCCAGAAGCCTTTCACCTTTTTGATGGGCGCCACGGGCGGCGGGGTATGGAAAACCACCGATGGCGGGCTCAACTGGTCCAATATCTCCGATGGCTATTTCGAAGTCGGTTCCATTGGAGCTATCGCGGTAGCGCCATCCGATGAAAATGTGATCTACGTAGGCACCGGCTCCGCCTGTCCGCGGGGAAATATCTCGCCCGGAAACGGCATCTATAAAAGCCAGGACGGCGGTCGTAGCTGGCAACACACCGGCCTGCCCAAAGCGGGCCAGATCGCCCGCATCAGAGTGCATCCCGACAATCCGCATCTGGTGTACGCAGCAGTGGCGGGTAACATCTTCGGTCCCAATCCGGAGCGGGGCGTATACCGCAGTCGCGACGGCGGGGAGAACTGGGAAAAAGTCCTCTACGTCAGCGAGCGCACCGGCGCCATCGATCTCGCCATGGATCCCAACAACCCCCGCATCCTTTACGCCGGCATGTGGACCGCGCAGCGCAAACCCTGGACCCTGATCGACGGCGGCCGGGAGGGCGGCGTATGGAAAACGACCGACGGCGGCAACAACTGGACCCAACTCCGGGGCGGCCTGCCCACCGGTCTTACCGGGCGGGTAGGCATTGCCGTGTCGCCGGCGAATCCACAGCGCGTCTGGGTGTTGCAGGAAGCCAAACCGGAAAAAGCAGGCGGCCTCTACCGCTCCGACGACGGCGGCCAAAACTTCAAACGCATCAACCGGGAGCACAAACTACGCCAGCGAGCCTGGTACTACAATCACGTCTTCGCCGACCCACAAGATGAGCACACCATCTATATCCTTAACGCCGGCATGTACAAATCCGTAGATGGCGGAGAACACTTCCAGCGCATCTCCACTCCCCACGGCGACAACCACGACCTCTGGATCAATCCCGACAATACCGACATTATGGTGGAGGGCAACGACGGGGGCGCCTGCGTCTCTCTCAACGGGGGCGACACCTGGACCACCCAGCTCAACCAACCTACTTCGGAATTTTACCGCCTAACCGTCGATGACCAATTTCCCTACCGCGTCTACGGCGCCCAGCAGGATAATTCCACCATCTCGGTGCCCAGCCGCTCGCAGGGCGGCATTACCCCCTACCAGGAATGGTACGCCGTGGGTGGGGGCGAAAGCGGCCATATCGCGCTTGATCCGCGCAACCCGGAGGTCATCTACGCCGGCAGCTACATCGGCAAAATCACGCGCATGCAGCGCAAACACGCCCATACGCGCGATATCGTCGCTTATCCGCAGATGCACGACGGGGTAGCGCCACGCAACATCCGCTACCGCTTCCAATGGAACGCTCCCATTCGCGTCTCGCCCCACAATCCGGACGTACTCTACCACTGCTCCCAGTACGTGCATCGCTCTACTGACGCCGGCCAAACCTGGGAAAGAGTCAGCCCCGACCTGACAACCGATAAAGACGCTTACCAGAATATCCCCGGCGGCCCCATCCAACACGACCATACGGGGGTGGAACTCTACACGACTATTTTCGCCTTCGAAATATCCCCCCACGAAGCAGGCGTCCTCTGGGCGGGCACCGACGACGGACGCTTGCACCTCAGTCGGGACGACGGCGCCAGCTGGAATGAAATTACCCCCAAAAATTTACCCACCGAGGGCACTATCAATACCATCGAGTTATCTGCCCACGCTGCGGGCCGCGCCATCATCTCGGTCTACAAATACCGCGATAATGACTTTCGCCCCTACATCTTTTTGACCGACGATTATGGGGCAAGCTGGAAGCTCCTGACCACGGGGGATAACGGCATTCCGGAAGACGAATTCGTACGCGTCGCCCGCGAAGACCCGGAAAGAAAAGGGCTGCTCTACGCCGGGACCGAATACGGCCTGTACCTCTCCTTTGACGAAGGCCAAAGCTGGCAGTCGCTGCAGCTCAACCTACCGCACGTACCCATCACCGACATGCAAGTCAAGGATCATGACCTGGTGCTCGCCACCCAGGGGCGTTCTTTCTGGATTTTGGATGACCTCACACCGCTACGGGAATGGAAAGAGGAAATTAAGGAAAGCCAAGCCAAGCTCTTCCCACCCGCACCCGCCTACCGCACCCAGTTGCGCAGCACCCGCGGCGCCGGTTCGCCCGAGCCTAATCCCAATGGCGCCATCCTGTATTTTTATTTAAGCGAAATGCCCGACAGCGGTCAGACGGTCACCCTCGAAATTATCGACCCCGAGGGCCGGGTGCGCCGCACCTTTACAAACGACCGTAGCGACGAGTCCGACCAAACGGAATCGTTGAGTATACAGCCCGGATTGAATCGTTTGATTTGGGATATGAAGTACGAAGGCCCCGAAACTCTGGACGACGCCGTCTTTTCCCTGGCCTATACGGGAGCGATGGCCGCCATGCCGGGCGTTCATCAGATTCGCCTTCGCAGCGGTAGCGCTATCGAATCCCAAACGATTCAGCTGCGCCTGGACCCCCGCTGGTCACAGCAGCCGGAAGACCTTCGCGCTCAGCACGATCTGACGGTACAAGTGATGGACTTATTGAACCAATGCCACGCTACTATACGAAAGCTCCGGTCGGTACGCAACCAGCTTAAAAGGCTGATCCAGCGCAAGCTGCCCGAGAGCGAAAAAACGGCCATTGAAAACCGCACCAACGCCATCGTGGAAACCCTGAATGGGCTGGAATCCGAGCTTATCCAAACCCAAAGCGAAAGCGGCCAGGACCCCATCAACTACCCCCCGAAACTCGACGACCAAATCGCCTACCTCTACACTATCGTCAACGGTCAGGACGACCGGCCCACGGCCGGCGCTTACGAGCGCTACGAAGACCTGAAAACGCAATTTGAACAATATCGCTCCCGCTACGAAAAAGTGATTACGCGGGAGGTGGGAGCTTTGAATGGATTTTTGGATGAGCGGGGGGTGCACGTCATTGATGTGGAGCGATAAATATTGACGGTCGCTACTGCGTACGCCCGAGCATGCCGTCAGCCGCTGCGCGGCCTGGATATTGGTTTTACTCCAGCTGAAGGTGAAGCAAAACGATGCCGTAGCGAGGGAAAATTAAAGTTTCAACCGTTAATCAAAATTGAACAAATATTTTGCTTGCAAGGCGGGTGCCGGCGTCCCTTCACAACTACTGTTATTCATCGAGAAGCGCATTAGCACCCCAAGGGGGGGATCCAACGCTTTAACCTGGATTATGCATGAGTTTTTCGTAGGGAGCGGCGCAAATGGTTGCCAGGCCTGGTCGCTCGCAGGAATGAGCCGCGCAGGCGTATCCCTGGATACCTTGAGCAGCGAATGACGAGGACGGCCAAGAATGGCAACCATTTGCGCCGCGTAATAGATCAATTCATGCATCATCCGGGTTAAAGCTAATCATAACAAAAACACTACAAACCATGCATTCTTCTTTCCGCCAACACTTTCCCTCCCTTCAGCGCCAGCATAAGGGCCGGACGGCCGTCTACCTCGACGGGCCGGGCGGCACCCAGGTCCCTCATCAGGTAATCGACGCCATGCGGCATTATTACGAAAACTCCAACGCCAACCTGCACGGCGCCTTTCCCACTGCCCAGGAATCGGATGAGGTGATGGAACGAGCCCGCCAGAGCGGGGTGGCGTTTTTGGGAGCGGAAGGGCCGCATTGCATCTCTTTCGGCGCCAATATGACTTCGCTCAATTATCATCTGGCGCGGGCTTTTGCCCGCCATTTCCAGCCGGGCGACGAGATCCTGATCACCCAATTGGATCACGAGGCCAACCGGGGGCCGTGGCTAAGCCTGCGCGAGCACGGCATCATCGTCAAAGAGATCTCGCTCTTGCCGGAGGGGCGGCTCGATTACGAAGATTTCGAGCGCAAGCTCAACCACCGCACCCGCCTGGTCGCTATGGGAGTAGCCTCCAACCTGCTAGGCACGGTCAACGACGTGGCGCGGGTACGCAGGGCAACCCATGCTACTGGCAGCTGGCTGCTGCTCGATGCCGTACATTACGCGCCCCACTTCCCCATCGACGTGCAGGCTATGGGATGCGACTTTCTACTTTGCAGTGCTTACAAGTTTTACGGTCCGCACGTCGGCTTGCTCTACTCCCGCCCCGGCCTGCTGGACCGCCTGCCCATCCAACGCCTGCGCACCGCTTCCCAGCAAGCCCCCGACAGCATCGAGACGGGCACCCAGAACCACGCCGCCATCGCCGGCGTCGAGGCCGCCATCCGCTTTATTGCTGAGCTGGGAGAAGGTCCCGACCTGAGAAGCCGGTTGTACGGCGCCATGGAACGCATCCGCGAACACGAATTCAGCTTGGTCAAGCGACTCTACAAAGCACTTGCCGATATCCACGATGTCGAAATCTACGGCCCCTCCACGCGCGATCAATGGCGCACGCCTACCCTCGCCGTCACGGTCGAAGGCCACCATCCCCACCAATTCGCCAAGCAACTGGCCGATCGCAGCATCTTCGCCTGGGATGGGCACTTCTACGCCCTGCGGGGAATCGAGGTACTGGGATTGCGGGAGACGGGAGGCGTCGTCCGGCTCGGGATCTCCGCCTATACGACGGAAGAAGAGGTGGAGTATACCATCGAACAGATCCGGGAGTTGAAATAGTGCTTCGGGCACTAAGTAAATGATCGTTTTCGGGAGTTTATTTTGGCGATAG
>CAYWHT010000324.1:0-5436 GCA_964458135.1 uncultured Saprospiraceae bacterium
TCCCTCGCCACCGGATCATTAAACGGAAAGCAATTGCCGGAAAGCAAGGCTTCGGGTTCGTAGCGTTCCAGATTGGGGTCGTGGAGGGCCCTTTCCAGGAAAGCCGTGATGTCGGCTACTTCCTCGTCGGTTAGATCCAGGGGGACAAACTCCTCCGCCAGCTGCTGCTCGGGTACTTCCTCATTTTCCGGCACGGCTTCGTTTTTGTATTCCACCACTTCGCGGATAGAGCGGAAAGTGGCGCCGTGCCCGTAAAAGGGCGAGTCACTTAGATTGTATAGTTGGGGCACTTTAAACTTGTATTGATCGGCGGGGCGTTCGGTGAAGCCGCCGCGGCCGAAGCGAACGGGATCATCGCTTGGGGCTTGGAAGGAAGGCTCGGGGCAATCCCAGAGGTCTGCCATGCCGTAGGCGTAAAAATCCATGGTATTGAGCGCCGGGCCGGTGTGGCAGGAGCCGCATTCGGCTTTGCCGAAAAATAGCAGGGCGCCGCGTTTTTCCTGTACGGTCATGGCGTTGCTCTGCCCCCGCAGCCACTGTTGAAAGGGCGCCTGGTTGGCGAGCAAGGTGCGCTCGTAAGCCGCAATGGCCAGGCCGGCCGTTTCCCGGGTGTAGCGCTCCGACTCCACGAAGTTGGGAAATACGGCGTCAAATAGCTCTTTATATCCCGTAGTGCGTAGAAAAGCGGTGTCAATGGCCAGGCGGTGCACTTCCAGCCCGGCGATAGCCTGGCTCTCCACTCCCTGGTAGCCCAGGTGATTGACTTCTTTGGGCGTTTCCTCGCTCCAGGCGTATTCGGTTCCGGCGTTCGGGCCGGTGGCGCCGAATTGACCGTTCCAGAGCATCACTTCCTGATAAGCGACGTTGAGGGCCGCCGGACTGCGAATGGGCTGCACATCCAGGTTTTCCTCCTCGTAGTCGGGGCTGGCTATTCGGCCTTCGCCATTGATCCCGAAGCCGGTACCCCCTTCACCGATACCCTGATGCCGGTTGGCCTGGAATCCGGCGGAGGCAAAATGACAGGAAGCACAGGAATAGGAGGCCTCGCCCAGCTCCTGCATGGGAGCAATGCCCAAGCCGGTCTCGTGATACAGCAGACGGCCCAATTCCACCTTTTCCGGGGTAAGAGGATTGCGCGGATCCTCGGGGATCTCGGCGAGATCATCACTTTCGGGTAGGCGGAAAAAGTTCAAGCCCTGTCCGTTAGATTCCCGATTGAGTAAGCGGGTTAAGTCTTGATCGAGCTGAATCAGGCGGAGGTTTTCGTCATCCTGACATGCCGTGAGGATGAGCATGAAGACGGCGGAAAGCAGTAACAGGCGTCTAATTTTCATGGGACCATTATTTTTTAATGAACGATATTATCGAGTAGAAAAATAGGAAGAATTATGCTGAAAACCTGCGCTCAAATGAGGCAGACCGCTAAAACATATGCAAAAATATTGAATTTCCTCAAAAATGGGGGCAAGTAATGGGGGGGCTGATAGGATTCAGCCCGTTCGAAAGAAGGGGGTAACACGGAAGGCCAAAACAAAAAAGGCGCCGGAGGGATTGTATTCTCCCGGCGCCTTTTTTATCAAGATAGCAATGTAGTAGTAACTATTGCACTTCCCGGACTACTGCTTTGAAGGTCTCCGGGTGATTCATCGCCAGGTCGGCGAGTACTTTACGGTTGAGATTGATCTCCTCTTCTTTTAATCCGTGCATGAGGCGGGAGTAGGTCGTCCCGTTTTGCCGGGCGGCGGCGTTGATGCGGGCGATCCAGAGGCGGCGGAAAGCCCTTTTCTTTTGTTTGCGGTCGCGGTAAGCGTACTGCAGTGCTTTTTCGACGGCGTTTTTGGCTACCGTGTAAACGTTTTTACGAGCGCCAAAATAGCCTTTAGCCATTTTGAGGATGCGCTTGCGCCTTTTGCGGGAGGCGACGGCATTCACGGAACGTGGCATAGGTCGTGATTTTTAGTACAGTGCAGAGGTTCTCGCGGAGAACACTTGGGAGCCTGCACGCTCGTTAAAAAATTATTTCAGGCAGAGCAGGCGCTTGACGCGCTTTTCGTCGGCTTTGGATACGATGACGGAGTCGCGCAGGCGCAGTTTAGTTTTTTTGCTCTTATTGCGCATCAAGTGCGAGGTGTTGGCCTGAAAGCGCTTGATTTTTCCCGAGCCAGTGCGCTTGAAGCGTTTTTTGGCGCTGGAATGTGTTTTCATCTTCGGCATTGTCCTGTCGTTTATTTAAACGGTGGGCAAAGATAGGCAAAAGTAGGAAGTATTTAGGCTTTTTTCTTGGTTTTCTTTGGGGCGACGACTACGATCATCCGGCGGCCTTCCATTTTGGGTAAGGATTCGGCGGAGCCGTATTCTTCCAGTTCTTTGAGGAAGCGCAGCAGTAATAATTCGCCGCGATCTTTGAAGACAATCGTCCGGCCGCGAAAATGGACGTACGCTTTGACTTTGGCGCCTTCCTCCAGGAATTTCTGTGCGTGGCGCAGCTTGAATTCGAAGTCGTGATCGTCGGTATTCGGGCCGAAGCGGATTTCCTTGATCACGGTTTTGGCGGCTTTTTGCCGCATTTCTTTCTCCTTCTTTTTTTGGTCGTAGACGAACTTTTTATAGTCAATGATCTTAACGACCGGAGGTTTTGCTTTGGGAGAAATTTCGACCAGGTCCAGTTCCATTTGATCGGCCCAGTTTTTGACCGTACGGGTGGGATAGATCCCTTGTTCGATTTCTTCTCCTACGGCTTCACTGATTTTGGCGAAGTTATCGCCCACCAGGCGTACTTCCGGAACCCGGATTTGATCATTGACCCGGTGATTGAACTTGTCGTTTTGGTTGTTTCTTGTGTGCTTTTTCGGTCTCTTTGCCAAACGTGCTTTTTTTTATTAACAATGGAGATTTATCGTAAAAATAAATGAGTGTTTTTCAAAAAAAGTTCGAAAACCGTTGGATTGCCGAAAGATTCTCTCACAAAATTAGGGCTGGAGCAGCAATTGTAAGATGTGGATTAAAATCTGGCAAATTGGATCGAACGGAAAAAACGGGGGTGGTGGAATAAAAAAAGAAGCACACCTGCCGCGGGGGCAAATGTACTTCTTTTATCGTAAGGGGGGTTAATTATTCTTGTACGTCGCTATTTACTTCTTTGGATAGTTTGATGTCAACACCGTTTCCATCCTCATTCATGACGGCTTCCAGTTGGCTGTTAGCCGGCGGGTTTTGGTTGAGGATAAATTCCGCCAGGGGATCTTCCACGTATTTTTGGATGGCGCGGTGCAGGGGCCGGGCCCCGAACTGGGGATCGTATCCTTTTTCGGCGACAAACTTTTTGGCGTCGTGGGTAAGGAAGAGTTTGTAGCCCATGCCATCGAGGCGCTTGTGCAGATCTTGCAAGGTGATGTCGATGATTTTGAAGATGTCTTCCTGATCCAGGCTGTTGAAGATGACCACATCATCCACCCGGTTGAGAAATTCGGGAGAGAAGGTGCGCTTCAAGGCATTCTGGATGACGCTCTTGGAATAATCTTCGGCTTGTTCCCGGCGGGCTTTGGTGTCGAAGCCGACGCCCTGGCCGAAGTCTTTGAGCTGACGTACGCCGATATTGGAGGTCATGATGATCAGCGTATTTTTGAAATCCACCCGGCGCCCCAGGCCGTCGGTCAGTTGGCCGTCATCCAGCACTTGCAGCAGGATGTTGTATACGTCGGGGTGGGCCTTCTCGATTTCGTCCAGCAGGATCACCGAATAAGGTTTGCGGCGCACGCGCTCGGTCAGTTGGCCGCCTTCTTCGTAACCGACGTATCCGGGAGGCGCGCCGATCAGGCGGCTTACTGAGAACTTTTCCATGTATTCACTCATGTCGAGGCGAACGAGTGCTTCTTCCGAGTCGAAGATGTAACGCGCCAGTGCTTTGGCCAATTCGGTCTTACCTACACCGGTGGGCCCCAGGAAGATAAAGGAGCCGATGGGCTTGGAAGGGTCTTTGAGGCCGACGCGGTTACGCTGGATGGCCTTGGTGATCTTGGTGATGGCCTCGTTTTGGCCGATGATCACGTTTTTGAGATCCTCATCCATACCTACCAACTTTCTGCTTTCGCTTTGGGCGACCCGGCTTACGGGGATTCCCGTCATCATGGAGACCACCTCCGCGATGTCCTCTTCGTTGACTGGATAGCGTTTGGTCTTAGCTTCTTCTTCCCACTGTACTTTGGCGAATTCCAGTTGGCGAACCAGTTTGCTTTCCTTGTCGCGCAGGTCGGCCGCACGCTCGTACTGCTGATTCTTCACCGCCTGGTTTTTTTGTTCTTTCAGCTCTTCGATGTTTTTTTCGAGCTCTTCGATATGCTTGGGAACATGGATATTCTTGAGGTGTACGCGGGCGCCCACTTCGTCGAGCACGTCGATCGCCTTGTCGGGCAGGAAGCGATCGCTGATGTAGCGGTCGCTCAGGTGCACGCAGGAGCGGATCGAGTCGTCGGAATAGGTGACGTTGTGGAATTCTTCGTATTTGGGCTTAATATTCTCCAGAATATTCTTTGCCTCGTCGGCGCTTGGCGGATCGACCATGACTTTCTGGAAGCGGCGGTCGAGGGCGCCGTCCTTTTCGATGTGCTGGCGGTACTCATCCAGCGTGGAGGCGCCGATGCATTGCAGCTCACCGCGAGCTAGCGCTGGCTTGAAGATATTGGAGGCGTCGAGCGAACCGGTGGCGCCTCCTGCGCCGACGATGGTGTGGATCTCGTCGATGAAGAGAATCACGTCGCGCGATTTTTCCAGCTCGTTCATGATGGCTTTCATGCGCTCTTCGAACTGACCGCGGTATTTGGTGCCCGCTACGAGGGCGGCGAGGTCGAGCATGACGATTCGCTTATTGAAAAGCGTGCGGGACACTTTACGCTGCATGATGCGTAGGGCCAGGCCTTCGACGATGGCCGTTTTACCGACTCCCGGTTCGCCGATTAGGATGGGGTTGTTTTTCTTGCGGCGGCTCAGAATTTGGGATACGCGCTCGATTTCATTTTCCCGACCGATGATGGGGTCGAGTTTATCTTCTTCGGCGAGCTTGGTAATGTCGCGACCGAAGTTATCGAGTACGGGGGTTCTGGACTTAGAGCTACCTTTGCGCTGCTGGTAGCTGCGTGCCTGGCTTTCCTCTTCCTCGTAGGGATCGTCCTGGTCTGCAGGTGCCTGGGAATAGGGATCTGTTTTGGAGGTGAAGTCCTGTTCTTGCCGTACGTATTCGAGCTCAGCTTTATAGATGTCGTAGTCGATATCGAATTGGTGCAGGATTTTGGAAGCGGGGTTATCCTTGTGTTTGAGGATGGACAGGATGAGATGTTCGGGGCTAATTTCTTCGCTCTTGAGCATTTTGGCTTCCAGGAAAGTCACTTTGAGTACTTTCTCAGCCTGCTTATTCAGGGGGAGATTCCCGACATTCAGGGA
>CAYWHT010000325.1:0-5425 GCA_964458135.1 uncultured Saprospiraceae bacterium
CGCCCAATTACCCAAAAGCATCCATAATACCCACAACCCCCTCCACTTCTCCACTCTCCATAGGAAGATCGTGCATTTCCCCCAAAAACCCCGCCCCTCGTCAAACAATTCAACTCACCATCCCCATTCGTCCCGAAATCACCTGCTGCATCTGATTGCCGGCCAACATCTCCTCGGTGATGACCTCATCGGCGCCGAGTTGTAGGAGCCTTTCCACTTCGGCATTGAAGCGGGTGCGTGCGATGATGAAGGCGCTGGGGTTTATTTCGCGCACTTTGGCGGTGATGGCTTCGGCGGCGGCGGCATCGCCGATGGAGATGGCCACCGTGCCGGCGCGCGGCACGCCGGCTCGTTCCAGTACTTCCATTTCCCGGGCATCTCCCGCGTAGACGGGCTCATCGTTTTCCCGGGCGTAGGCGACGTTTTTTTCGTTGAGCTCGATGATGGCGTAGGCCATTTGTTTTTCGCGCGCCTGGTGCGCCAGCTTGCGGCCGTTGGGTCCGTACCCTACGATGACCAGGTGGCCCTCGTCTTCGCAACAAATCTCGGGCTCGCTTTCCAGGGTTAGTTGCATCCGCTTGGCCCATCGATCGAAAAGACTGCGGGCAATCAGGTAATCGGCCATGCGGGGGGCGGCGGTAATGATGAAAGGCGAAACCGCCATGGAGAGGATCGACACCGCCAGAAAGGTCTGGTACTGTGCCTGGGTGAGAATGGCGTATTCGTTGCCGGTCTCGGATAAGATAAACGCAAATTCCCCCACCTGGCTCAACCCCAATCCCAGAATGAGTGCATCACGCAGGGGCAAACGCAGCAAAATGCCGGTGCCGATCAGGATCAAGTTTTTGATCACAAAGACCCCCGCGGTTACGCCCAATACCAATGGTAGATTGGAGATCAAAAACTCCGTATTGAGCAGCATGCCTACCGAGACAAAAAAGATGCTCGTAAAAATTTTCTTGAGCGGCAAAATGCTGCTGAGCGCATCGTAGGAAAATTCCGACTCCGAGACCATCAGCCCCGCCAGAAAGGCGCCTAGGGCCAGCTTTAGCCCCAACTCGTAGGTGGTAAAGGCCGTAGCAAAACAGATGACCAGCACCGATAGCAGAAACAACTCCTGATTGCGCGTGCGAACAATGCTCCGCAACAAACGCGGCACCAAGTAGCGCGCCAACAGAATGATCACCCCCACAATCAGCACCCCTTCCCCCAGGGTCAAAAGCGCCGAACCTAAGGATTCTTTCCCTTCGCCGGCCAGAAAAGGCACCACCAGCATCATCGGAATGATGATGATGTCCTGAAAAATGAGCACCGAAAGCGAGGCCTTGCCATAGCCCGTATCCATTTGCCCCTTTTCCTGCAGCATGTGCAACACGATGGCCGTACTGCTCATCGCAAATAAAAACCCGATAAACAGGCTCTGCGTCCAGGGCATGCCCACGATCAAGGAAAGCACACAGACCACGCTCGCGGTAATGGCCACCTGCAATCCGCCGCCGATAAAAATCCAACGTTGGGTCTCCGCCAACTTTTTGAGGGAAAACTCCAATCCGATGGTGAAGAGCAGCAGCAGTATCCCGATATCGGCCATTTCCTGCACGGCCGATTTGGCGTCCACCAATCCCAAGCCGTACGGTCCCACTAATAGGCCCGACAAGAGCAAACCTACAATGGTAGGTAGTTTGAGTTTGGCGCTTATGTAAAGCACCACTCCGGCAACGGCGAATAAAAGGGTTAAGTCAAAAAGGATCGACATGGGCGGCCATCGGTTTAAGGATTAATGAAGCGGCCTTATAGTCTGCCAACCTAAAATTTGTGAATGCTGACTTGGCAGACTATAATTAACTTCCCTATGTTAATACTTCCGGCGCCCCATTAGTTTGCCGACACCCGCAAAAAGGAGCACGAATTGCAGCCTCCCGAAAGGCGCCGGTTATCGATTGGATGATAAAAATCCTTGCCCGTACAACAATCGTCGCTTTCCTTTGTGCAAAAGTCCAGCCTTATGCTAGCCGCCGTTCTTATTTTTGTATTCCTCGTCGGAGTTTTTTTATGGGCCGACCGCCGTTACGAGCAGATGGTGAAGGAAGAGATCAAGGCCCTGGAAAGCCAACCCGCAAGCCCGCTGGATATCATCAGGGATAGCGATCTCGAGCCCTTGCCGGAGCCGGTGCAGCACTGGTTGCATAAAGCGGGGGTGATGGGCAAGGAGCCCATCCGGAAATGGCAACTGCCCCAGCGGGCGCGCATACGCCTGCATCCCAACCAAACGAGCTGGTCTTACCTGACGGCCCGGCAGTTTTTTATTACCGATCCGCCCGGATTTATCTGGAAAGCCCGCACCTACATGCTGGGTATCCTACCCGTCAAAGTGCGGGATAAGTTGATCGACGGAAAGGGAGAAATGCTCGTCAAAGTATTGGGCCTCTTCACTATCACCCGCGCTCGCGGCCCCAAGGTCGACGAGGGGGCCCTGCAACGCTACCTGGCCGAAATCGTCTGGCTGCCCACCGCCGCCCTTAGCGCCCATATTGATTGGGAACCCATCGACAGCCACGCTGCAAAAGCCCACTTTCAGGTGGGGAGCACCAGGGTTTCCGGCATTTTCCACTTCAACGAGGCCGGGGAAGTTCAACAATTCCAAACAATGCGCTACCGGGGCAACGATCCGCAAGCCGAAAGGGAACCCTGGGTGATCGATCTGCAAAAGACCGATATGCACCACGGATTTCGAATACCCGTGGCGGTGACGATTACCTGGAAGCTTAAGGAGCGGGATTGGAAGTGGATGAAGCTGGAGGTGTTGGAAGATGGGGAGGGTTGAATGGCGGCCGTCCTTCTGCGTCGGCCGGGAAAACACGCGAATCAGGTGCTGAAAAGCGGCTATCGTTCATCTTGCGAAGTAGAGCTCGGCCGGGCCAAACATGGGTAGGGGGCGCATCCTAGTGCTTGTTGGGAGTTTACCCTGTGGAATAGTCGCTCTGCGAATTCCACAGGGTTTACCCTTTGGCCTGCAAATGACCGGTTATTTACCGAAGCAATAGCCAAAATTCCGGGCATTCCGCAAACAGTACCCACCAAATTCCATTTACCACCTGTACGCTAATGCCAAAATCCACCCTTCATGGTAGAGCCTGCTAGTGAGCCGAAAAAAGCAACACCCAAATACTTCGACATTTACGCCCCCGTCTTTTACCCCGCAGCCGCCATCGCCCTGGTCTTCATCGTCGTGACCCTGGGGGTGGGAGAGCCGATGGAAAAGATCTTCAACGACATTCAGAATACCGTGACCGACCGTAGCGGCTGGCTGTTGGTCATTGCCATCAACGTGTTTTTGTTTGTGGCCTTGTTTTTTGCGCTCAGTCCGTTTGGGCGCATCCGCCTTGGCGGGGCCGACGCCCTGCCCGAATTCAACCGGTTTTCCTGGCTCTCGATGCTCTTTTCGGCGGGCATGGGCATCGGGCTGTTGTTCTTTAGCGTAGCCGAGCCCATGCTGCACTTCGGTCAACCGCCCTACGGCGAACCCAAATCGGCGGAAGCTGCCCTCACCGCCATGCAGATCAGCTTTTTCCACTACGGCTTTCACGTGTGGGGCATCTACTGCATCGTCGGCCTTGCGCTGGCGTTCTTCGCCTTCAACCGCGGCTTGCCCTTGACCATTCGCTCGGCCTTCTACCCGCTGCTGGGCGAGCGCATCTACGGCCCCTGGGGCAGCCTGATCGATACGGTGGCGGTGGTGGCCACGCTTTTCGGACTGGCCACTACGCTGGGCTTCGGCGCCCAGCAGATTGGCGCCGGCTTCCACTTTCTCTTCGGCACCCCCAACAACGTATGGACCCAGGTGCTGGCCATCGGACTGATCACCCTGATGGCGACCACTTCGGTGGTGTTGGGGCTCGAGCGCGGCATCAAAACTCTGAGCGTGCTGAACATCCGGCTGGGCGCCGTCTTGCTGGGGCTCATGCTCTTCATCGGACCGACAACCTTCCTGCTCGACGGCTTCGTACAGCATGTAGGCGGCTACTTGCAGCAGTTTTTCAACCTTTCAACGCTGCGGGGCGTTGCGCGCGAGCAAGGCGATTTTTTCCGGGGCTGGTCGTCCTTCTACTGGTCGTGGTGGATCTCCTGGGCGCCTTTCGTGGGCATGTTTATTGCCCGCATCTCCCGCGGGCGCACGCTGCGGGAGTTTGTTTTCGGAGTGCTGTTGTTGCCCACCATACTGACGTTTTTTTGGTTTTCGGTCTTCGGCGGTAGCGCCTTATTTCTGGAGTTGGGCGAGCCGGGCGCCGTCTTCGAAGCGGTAGACCGGGATATCTCCACCGCCCTTTTTGTCATGCTGGAACAATTTCCGCTGAGCACGCTCACGTCCATCGTCGGCATCATCATGGTCATCAGCTTCTTTGTCACTTCTTCGGACAGCGGCTCGCTGGTGATCGATCACATCACCTCGGGGGGTAAGTTGCACGCCCCGGTAGGGCAGCGCATCTTTTGGGCCACCACGGAGGGGGCGATTGCCGCCACCCTGCTGCTCGGCGGCGGGTTGAGCGCCCTGCAGGCGGGCTCGGTGAGTACGGGGCTGCCGTTTGCGTTGTTGCTGCTGGTGATGTGTTATAGTCTTTATCGGGGGTTGAAGAGGGAGGTGGAAAGGGGGTGATTTTGCTAGTAGAGGAGTGGAGGAGTGGAGTAGTTGAGGAGTTGAGAAGTGGAGGAGTTGAGGAGGGGAGGGGATTTTGGCTTTGATGTGGGTTTATTCTTTTGAAGGAAATGGATTGCTTTGTAAGGAAATTGGCTTGGTGAGGGGTGGAGAAGTGGAGGAGTTGAGGAGGGGAGGGGATTCGTCTTTGCTTCAGGTTTAGCTTTTTGGAAGGAAGTGGCCGGCTCTGTAAGAGCATTAGGCCTTTTGTGTGGCTATATCGCTCCGCTGGAGCTTTGATGGCGCGTTATCGCTGGGATGCTACTTATTCTTGCATTGATGAGGCAAGTGGATATCCAAAAAAAGAAACTGGAATTTGGCGTTCAACAAGCAATGCAGCAGACTACTTTGGCAGAAGTAGAGCTACGGGCTAAGGAAAACCGCTTCCCTAATCCCGTTAGACGGAGAATGGAGACCCTAAAAAAGTGCGGGAACTTTTTATAAAGATTGGACACCCTACCCGGTGGGGCCAAACATGCTCAGCCACGTGCGCTAGCCCAGGTTTTCCGGGTGACCCGCAAAGCGACCAGCCCAAAATCGACTTATTGGAGTAAATTCAAGTATCCATGTTGGAATGGGGGAAATGGGATTTAGTAAAGGGGTAGTGATCATTTAATTGACATCACTCATTCCAGTTGATCTTCATTACAAAAAATATTAATTTGAAAAGGCAATCATAGCTATAGTCTGACAACTCAGGATTTGTGAAAATATGACGCCGCTATTTTTTCG
>CAYWHT010000326.1:0-5424 GCA_964458135.1 uncultured Saprospiraceae bacterium
CATCCAAGAAGGTCATTCGTTTTTTTATATGGAGGACGTACAGAAGGTCCTCGGCCAAGTTCCTAATCCGGATGACATCAAACTATCCCAACTGGTGATTATTCCCATCAAATTTGAAAAAAACGATGGTGAAGGCAATCACAATATCCACGAGATTACCGGTCTGGCGCTCGCCAAATCGGACATTAAACGGGATGAGATGCAAAACATCACCAATACCGAATGGTACGAAATCGTGGCCCTGGGCTGGCCTCCCTATTACAAACCGGAGTCCACCCAATTAATTAACGAAGATGCCGATTCTGAATTCCAAGGGTACCCCTTCGATGGAGATGACAGCTACGTACCCGGATTGGAAATTCACAAATAACCCTCTTTTATTTATCGTCAATCTACTTGCTATGCGACCTAAACCCTCAAGAGACAACGCTGCATCCCCCCCAAGCGCGGCCATGAATGCCGGTAATCGAAAGCTCGAAGCGCTATTAGAGCTGAAAGCCGACCATATCCTTTTTGAGCAGCAACATCTGCAAAACGAAAAGAAACGCATTCTCCAGGATGTACAGGCCAATATCCTCAAGGCCAGCAAGCACCGGTACCAGCTCTTTTGCCTGCTGAACTTTAGCGGGGATAAACAGGCCACCGTGAAATGGCTAAAAAACCTGCCGCTGACTTCCGCTCTGGATCAAATCCAAACCGATGCCAAAGAACAGCGCCCCACCCACCTCAGTCTCCTTTTTAGCCATGCCGGATACCGGCATTTTTACCACGGCAACAAAATCCGGTATTTTCTTCCCGATACCGACGAAGATATAGCGGCTTTGCGGGCGGGGCCCACAGCCCGCTGCCCCCAGGCGTTCGGCGATGAAGCGGGCGGGCAAAATGCGGCGCCGGATTACCAGCAGACCATCCACGCCCTAATACTCATCGATACGGAGGACGACCGGGTCGGCGCCTGCCTCCAGGAAACTGATGCGGAAAAACGCCGCCAGGCGCTCTTCCAATTTTTTACCGAACGCACAGCCACCGACCCTTACGTTTTCCGGGAAGATTTCGGGTCGGTCTTTTTCGAGATCGGCCTGCGCAATCCGGAAGGTTCCGACGGCGCGGCGCGCGAGTGGTTTGGCTTTCGCGACGGCATCAGCAACCCCCGGTTCTTCCCCAATCCGGGGCTGGAGAAAAAATTGGGATTCCGGCTCGATGAGCCCGCCCGGCTAAACACCGTCTTACACCGGAACCGGCTATCGCCCAATCCCTACGGATGTGGCAGCTACGTTGCTTTTTTGAAGCTGGAGCAAAATGTGCCGGAATTCGATCGACAGGTAGAGGAGCTCGCCCAGCATCTGGGTTTCCAAAACTATCCGGGCTACGCTGCAGCCTACCTGATGGGACGCCACCGGGACGGCGCCCCGCTGCACGAGTCTTTTGCTTTTCCCAACACCGAAGGCCGCAATCTCAACGACTTCGATTTCGAAAAAGACCGGGAAGGCCGGGTATGCCCGATGCACGCCCACATCCGAAAAGCCAATCCCCGCGTCAGCGATTACGAAGAACATCCCATCGTGAGAAGGGGGAGGGTATACCGCGACCCCAATGCCGATCGTGGCGGCTTGTTGTTTCTTTCCTACCAAAGTAATTTGCGTACCTTCGAAGATATCGTCAACCGGGGATTGTACGGGTATCAGTATCGCAACCGAAAAACCGGAAAAGATCCATTTGCTTACCGTGCGGGCGAATATCAGCGCGAACAACGCTATTACAATTTGGAGGGGAAACCTCGAAAGCCTTATCTTAGATTACAAGAAGACCTCGTTACCTTCCGGGGAGGACGGTATTTTCATGCCCCCTCCATATCTTTCATCCGGGTCAATTTGGAAAACTGTATGTAAGTTGCCGCTAATGTGATCTACCGTAACTTCTTTTGCTCATTACTTTTTTGGCTTGGGTTGCTGGCAAGCAGTCCGGCCCAGAAAGTATTATGGCTACACGAAATTGGCAAGGAGGACGGTATTTCCAATACGACCTACCTTTACAGCGTATTTCAGGACAGTGAAGGCTTCACCTGGATGGGCACCGAATCCGGACTGGATAAATACGACGGCCACCATTTTGTCAACTACATCCCCAACCCAACGGATTCCAACGGGCTGGCGGGCAACCGGGTGCGGGGTAAATTTTTCGAAGACCGCCGGAAGAATCTTTGGTTCTGCAACGACGCCGCCATACAATGCTACCGGCGCCAAAGCGATGATTTCGACACCTTTCGCGTTCTGGATTCCCGCGGCTTACCAATCCAATCGGGCTACCAGGCCATTTATCTGGAAAAGGATAGCTTACTATGGGTTAGCGCCGGTAGAGACCTCTATTATTTCAATATCCACAGCCTGCAGCCCTCCAAACCCGTCGCCAAAAGCGTTTTCGATATCGAAATCTTTCCGGGCGTCTCCAAAGAAGGAAAGATCCGGTATTTCTTTTCGGTTGACGGTTCCAAAAGCCCGGGGCTGGAAGTCCTCGAAATCACGCCCGAACGGGCATTGCAAAACGCTTACGTGATGTTTGACGGTGCGAAGCGGGAAAACCCCTCCCTAAATGTCCATGATGTCCTTTACGAAAGTGATAAAGTGGTTTGGCTAGCCACCGATTCCGCCATTTATAAATGGAATCTACAGACTCGGAACTACCAGCAATTCCCCACGGGGCGGGTCCAACCGAAATTTATCACCCCCCTGGATCAAGACCGGTTTATCGTTACCGAATTACAGGAGGGCGCTTTTTATTTCAATAAGCGGAGCGGGCGTTTCTCTTCCATAATTTGCAGGCTGCTGCAAAACCCGGATCGCGATATCCGTTCCAAAATCACGCAAACTTACGTAGATCCCAGGGGGAATTTTTGGTTTGAATTGGATCGAATGGGGTTGCTTTATGGCCATCCGGAAAAGGTGAAATTCGGAGCCATACCAAAATTTCCCAGCTGGGATGGCACGACCAATTATGTCTTTCGAACCATGCTGCAGGGCCCCAAACAACGCATTTGGTGCAGCACCTTCTACAACGGTATTTTTTTGCTGGATTCGGTGGGCAACCTTCTGCGGCATTACCATCCCCAGAATTCCATCCACAACTCTTTGAGTAGCCGGCAAATTAACCACATGCTGTTAGACCGCAATCAACGACTTTGGGTAGCCACCAAAAATGGGGTTTCCTACCTGAATGCGGGCATGGAAGAGTTTATTCCCATCAGGGATGAAAAAGGGCAACCGGTGCCGTACGTCGCCTATTTACACCAACTAAAGAATGGCGAAATACTGGCGAGCACCCTGCAACAAGGAATTTACAGAATACGGGCAAAGAATGATTCCTGGTGTTTGCAACAGATTCTGCCCCCGAACAGCAACGGCGACATATACACCACCATCTACGAGGATGAGCTGGGCAGTATTTTCGTTGGTCACAATATGGCGGAAATCTCCATCTTCAACTATAATGACCGCCAACTCGAAAAACTGATCACCAAAGATATCCGGGGCGACATCAACGGTTTCTACGAAGCCCCGGATAACAAAATGCTGTGGATCGCTACCTCTTACGGACTGGCCCAACTCGATAAAACCAATCTCCGTGCGCCCCCATCTCTGTTTGGGCCGACCGATGGTTTGCCCGATCCCGAAGTCCTCGGAATGGCATCCGATCGTAATCAGGATCTGTGGTTGAGCACCAATAGCGGCATCACCCGTTTCGATCCGGATAGTTTGCACTTTAGGAATTTCCATTTGGCAGACGGTTTACAATCCCGCGAATTCTACAACTTATCGGTGCTCCGGCATCAGAATGGAAGCATCTGGTTTGGCGGCGACAACGGGATTACCCTGGTTGATCCGGAACAGGTTCGGCCCCTATCACACCAGCCCATTATCCAGATTACGGATATCAAGGTCAACGACCGGAAGGCCCCGGGCTTAGCGGATGCCGCCAATGGAAATACGAATGTCAATTCCGTAAGCCAGTTGGTGCAAAAATACCGGGATAATACGCTATCTTTTAGTTTCGTAGCTATCGATTATAGCGCCCCTTCCGCTACTCAACTTCAATACCGAATGGAGGGCGTGGATAAGGATTGGGTGACCGTGGAAGCGGGCGAGCCCGGTTTTGCCCGCTATCCCCGGCTGCCGGCGGGGAACTACAACTTCAAAGTCCGGGCCGCCAATTCCGACGGCTTGTGGTCGGATGCTCAACAATTGCTAGCCGTTACGATTAAGCCCCCTTGGTATTGGACCTGGTGGGCCGTCGGAGGCTACCTCATCATTGGTATCGCCATATTGATCGGCATCTATCGTTACCGTTTGAATAAAATTCGTAAAGCCGAAGCCTTCAAACGCCGGGAAGCCGAAATCAAACAACGAATTGCCGAAACCGAAACCGCCGTACTGCGCTTACAGATGAATCCGCATTTCATCTTCAACAGCATGAACTCGATCAGTAGCTACATCGCGGATAAAGACATCGACACCGCCAACGATTACCTCGACCGCTTTGCCCGCTTGATGCGGGTCATCCTTATTTCTTCCGAAAGACCTTTACAGGAAATCGCGGAAGAGGTGGAATTGCTAACCTTGTACCTCCAAACGGAAGCCATGCGTTTTGAGAACGCCATCAATTATTCTTTCCACATTGACGAGGCCATCGATCCCGACGAGGTCTTCGTCCCCACCATGATTTTGCAACCTTTTATCGAAAACGCCATTTGGCACGGACTAGCCCCAAAACAGGGTGAAAAAAGCATTTCCGTAGCCTTTGCATTGAAGGGCGGAAAGCTCCACTGCAGCGTAGAAGACAACGGTATCGGCCGTCATGCCGCCGCACAACTTAAGGCTAGCCGACCCGGGCACGAATCGAAAGCCCTGTCCATTACCCGGCGCCGCCTTGAGCTCCTCGAAGCACAATACGGCGCCCCTACAGACCTAAATATCATCGACTTAACCGACAACTCCGGCCGGCCCACCGGCACCAAGGTCTCGATGGAACTTCCGCACTTCTGATTCCTACAGTAAGAACTGCTTTTCATCAAGTCTATGCCCGAATTGGTCCGAAAGCCCCAAAAGATGGCTTTACTATCGTTAAATTGCAATATGATTTTTACACAACGTCAGGGAACCAAGTGAACCTTAAAGAGGAGAAGGATTCCCAGCGGTTTGGCGGTATTCCCTTTTTTCTTCGGAAAATCTTTTACTGGAATTTCCAGACCTTAGCCCTTTTATCACAACCGCAGCCGCAGGAAGCCGGCTGCCACCCATTTTACCCCCTTACCTTTTTTCCCAAAATGTGACGACCCCACGGAAAAAACTAAATTAACGGGTGGCGGCCTCCCTTTGCAGGGGCAATGGTTGTTGATTTAAACTAATCCAAGGGTAAAATGACGTAGTACAC
>CAYWHT010000327.1:0-5420 GCA_964458135.1 uncultured Saprospiraceae bacterium
GGGATCCCAACCGCAGGGTCAGGGGCAAAAAACGCAGGCGATGCCTAAGCATCGGCGAGGCTTTTTAACACAGCGAGCTGGAACTCCGAGGAGCGAAGCGACGATCAGCGAAGCTAAAAAGAGCAAGTCAGCAATCACAAATTTTGGGTTGGCGGACTATAAATCCTGCCTTGGCGGGCTATAACCTTCGTGCCCACTCATTGAATCGATAGTTTATCCGGCAACTCGTTGGCGTCGGTTTTGCGGTGCGGGAAATGGGCTTGCAGCTTTTGGCCGATCAGCCGGATGGTGGCGCAAACGCCCTCCGCAAACTCCTCCTTCTTAAAGTAACCCGTCGCCAGGTTGCGCGCGTCTTCCCAGAATCCCTCCGGGACGACTTTATTGACGCCCTCATCGCCGATGATGGCGAATTGTTGCTGGTTGGGTGCGATAAAGAAAAGCACGCCATTGCGGTCTGCGGTGCGCTCCATACCCAAGCGGAAAAAAGTAAAGCGCGCCGCCTTCAAAACGTCCCCTTTCAGCTTGCTTTGCAAGTGCACCCTAATCTCTCCCGAAGTCTGCGCTTCGGCCTCCCGGATGGCTTGAATAATCCTTTCTTCCTCCTCGTGGGTGAAAAAGTTGACCATAATGCTTATCAGAATTCTACTTTCGGCGCGGCTTGGGCCGCTTCCTCGGCTTCGAATTGTTCTTTGCGGTCAAATCCGAACATGCCGGCAAACAAGCTGCCGGGGAAACGCCGCACCTGTTTATTATACTTGGTGACGGCGTCGTTGTATCGGTCGCGCGCTACCTTGATGCGGTTTTCCGTTCCTTCCAATTGGGCCTGCAACTCTTGGAAGTTGCTATTGGCCTGGAGCTCGGGATAGCGTTCGGAAACCATCAGCAGGCGCTCCAATGACTGGGAGAGCGCGGATTGCGCTTCCTGGTATTGCTGCATCTTTGCGGGCGACAAGTCCTCCGCGCTGATGTTGACGCTCGTGGCCTTCGCCCGCGCCTCGGTCACCTGAGTGAGGGTGGATTTTTCAAAATCCGCCGCCCCCTTCACGGTGGCTACCAAATTGGGAATCAGGTCGGCCCGCCGCTGGTAATTGCTTTGCACCTCCGCCCAGGCGTTGGCGACGTCTTCCTCCTGGTCGATGAAATTATTGTAGCTATTGCAGCCGGTCGCTAGAAGGACGAGGCCTACGACAATAAGTACAATCGAAAGGGATAAGGATCTCATTGGTTAAAGTTGTTGGTTTTTCCGGTAAGGGAAACGCTGCCCATGCTTGATGCGAGGTTGGTTTGATTTTCTCAAACCAATTTGACCTCGGTGTAAAATACGGAAACGATCGTAAAAGCGTTCCCTTAGGTTCAAATTTACTGCTCCAAAAAGCGGCGCAATAGGTATTCCGCCCCCTGGAAGGAAGATATTTTTCCTTCCTGCACCTGTTGTTCAATGCTGTCGCGTTCGCGGGCCACGGCCGGGTGATCGTGGAAGAGAGTGCGCAGCTGCTGGTCGATGGTTTCGTAAAGCCAGTAGCGGGCTTGTTCGCGGCGGTGTTTTTCGAAATATCCGCTTTTTTGGGTGAGCGCCCGGTATTCGGCTTTGGCCTTCCAGATTTCGTCGATGCCCAGTTGGGTGAGGGCGGAGCAGGTGATGACCCGGGGCGTCCATTGGCTTTCTTTGGGGGGGAAGAGGTGCAGGGCGTTGCGGTATTCCTGGCGGCTTTGTTGGGCGATGGTCAGGCGCTCGCCGTCGGCTTTGTTGACGGCCAGCAGGTCGGCCATCTCCACGATGCCGCGTTTGATGCCCTGGAGTTCGTCGCCCGCGCCGGGCAATAGCAGCAGCAGGAAAAAGTCGACCATGGAGTGAACGGTAGTTTCCGACTGCCCGACCCCCACGGTTTCTACTAAAATAGTGTCAAAGCCCGCCGCTTCGCAGAGGATGATGGTTTCGCGCGACTTGCGGGCCACTCCGCCCAGGGAGGCGCCGGCGGGGGAGGGTCGGATAAAAGCTTGTTCGTTGCGCGCCAGCTGGGGCATGCGCGTCTTATCGCCCAGGATGCTCCCCTTGCTCACCTGGCTGCTGGGATCTACCGCCAGGACGGCTACGCGTTGCCCCTTTTCGATCAGGCGTTCGCCGAGCATTTCGATGAAGGTGCTTTTTCCCACGCCCGGCGATCCGGTGATGCCGATCCTTACGGAATGCCCGCTGTGGGGCAGGCAGCCCTCGATGATGCGCTGCGCCAGCTCCTGGTGTTTGGTTTGCTGGCTTTCGACCAGGGTAATAGCCTGACTAAGCAGTACGCGATCACCGCGGATAATGCCCGCCACGTAGTGCTCCGCCGGTCGCCGTTTGCGTCGGCGCAGCTTCAGGTTCGGGTTGAGGTTGGAAGGTTGTTCCAGCCCGGGCCGCACCTTGGGATTCGCTTTGCCGGATTCTTCGGTCAAAATGGATGCTTTTGTTTTGGGATTAGTGGCCTTTAAATTCGGGCTTGCGCTTTTCCAGGAAGGCGTCAACCCCTTCCCGGAAGTCGTTGGTTTGCCCGGCCTCCACCTGTAGCTTTTCTTCCAGCTGCAACTGTTGGTGCAGATCGTTTTTCACGCCATCGTTCAGCAACCGCTTGGTCATGGCGAGCGCCCGGGTGGGCAGTTGCGACAGCCGCTCCGCCAGCTGGAAAGAGGCGTCGGCAAATTCGCCATCCGGAAAAGTCCGGTAGATCATGCCCATCGCTGCGGCTTCCGGAGCTCCCACCTTTTCGCCCAGCATCATGAGGGCGGCCGCCTTTTGCATGCCGATCAGGCGGGGCAGGTGGAAGGTGCCGCCGCTATCGGGCACCAGTCCAATCTTGCTGAAGGCCTGGATAAAGCCGGCCGATTCGGCAGCTACCGCGATGTCGCAGGCCAGGGCCAAATTGGCGCCCGCGCCCGCCGCCACGCCGTTGACGGCCCCCACTACGGGCGCTTCCAGTGCGCGGATGCGCTCGATGATGGGGTTGAAGTAATCGCCCAGGATGGTGTCGAAGCTGGGAGCATCGGCGCCCAGCAGCGCCTGCAGGTCCTGGCCGGCGCAAAAGGCGCGCCCCGCGCCGGTGAGATAGACGGCGCGTACATTTGCATCGTCTTGGCACTGATCCAAGACCTCTTGCAAGGCCAGGGCCATTGCTCCGTCAAAACAGTTGAGCTTATCCGGCCGGTTGAGGGTGATCCTTGCCACCTGGCCGGTTTTTTCCAGGAGTATGCTTTCCATAATGTTTTTTTGTTCGAATGGGGAATGCCGCTCCCAACGGGGCGGGGCTTTAATTTACGGCCAAAAATGGATTTATGGTCTATTGATGGGCAGGGAATTCTGCAAGCCGTCCGCAGATTAAGAGCTTGTTGGGCGTTTACCCTGTGGAAAAAACGCTACGATTATTTTAATAATTAAGGGCGGATGACGCCCCCGGAATGTGGGCCTCCGGCCCGCGAAATTCCAACATCAATGACACTTAAAATAATCAAACGGCTCCAAACAATCCTTACACCGGTACTGCGCCTTACAAGGCGTAGATCCAAACTGGCTAACCAACTCGGTGTTGGTGGAATCGCAGTGGGGGCAGGGAATATCGCGCTCCTCCTGAAACAGGGCGGATTTATCCATAGAACTGCCCTGTGGCGGAGTAATACCGTATTCTTTGAGTTTACGGCGGCCTTCCTTGCTGATCCAGTCGGTCGTCCAGGCGGGGCGGAGGACGGTGGTGACTTTGACGTTGTCGAAGCCGTTTTCTTGTAGGGCGGCCCGGATGTTGACCTCGATCATATTCATGGCCGGGCAGCCAGAATAGGTGGGCGTGATGATGACTTCAACGGTTTCGTCGGCCTGGATGTTGACCTGACGGATGATGCCCAGGTCGCGTACGGTGAGCACCGGAATTTCCGGATCGCTGACCTGGTCCAGGATCTCGTAGATTTGGTCGGTGGTAATGGTCATGGTTAGGGCGTTGTTCCTTATCGTAAAGATAACAATTATCCCGTTGGAAAGTTAAGCGGCCTTGCTGAGGTTTAGGTTGCGGAACATGGCCAGGAAAGAACGCGTGAAGGCGCAGGTGTTGGAGAAGTCGATGTGGTTGGTATTGGGGTCAAAGCGCGGGAAGTTGTTGCGGTGGCGATCGGCGATTTGCTCAATTGCTTTTTTGATAGCCCGTTTGTTGAGTTTGTTCTGTTGAGGATCGTAGTAATCGAGGGTGAATCCGAGGCGGCGGAAGTAATCCTGCTCCATAATCTGGAAATAAAGGTGAAAAAGCTCTATATCGGGTTTGGGCGCCGCGTAAATGAACATGCAAAAACCGACGATGTATCCCGGAATGGCGAGCGCTACTTTTTGGTAGCCGTTGGCCTGGTACCAATCCATCCGGGGAAGCTCGCCTTCGATGAAGTTGACGACCTGATCATGCCCCACCGGATCGGTAATGCCGAAGGTGCTGGTGACCTGGTACATCTCCTTGAAAAATTCTTCCTGGGGGTGGTCCTGTAGCTTTTTGAATTCTTTGATGAGTTGTTGGTTAAGCTGGGCGGTAGAGCGGCTGTTCCCCGAAAAAAAGAGGCGATGGATGCGTTCCAGCGTTTCCATGGTGTAGCCTTCGGGTTTTAGCAAGTAATCGAGCCGGTAGACGAGGTCGAGCAGCAGGTAGGCAATGCCCGCGGGGTATTTGGCGCCGTCGAGCGGGCCCTTTTCAATTTCTTCGAGGACCTCCCGGATCTTTCGTTTGAGGAAGTGGTATTTGATTTCCTTTTCGGCTTCCGGCAGCTCGGCAAGGTGGGAGGTGTCAATGCTGTAGAGGATCTGACCGAATTCATTAACCAGCAGATCGTCCTGTTTGTCTGCATTGGTGGCAAGCTCCTGCAGCGCAGCGTATAGCTTGTAGGGCGAGGCGTCGAGGGAGTAGGTGTGGAATACGATGGTGATGTTGCAATCGGGATCGAGGGCGAAGCGGCTGTAGAGCAGTTCGAAATTCTTTTCCAGCAGCCGGCGCATGAAGCCCACGTTGAGCTGCTCAGTACGGGCTACTTTGGCTTCGGCTTTGAACTCCTTGTGGTTGGCGTGGCCGATGATCTTCTTGGAGCCCTGAAAAATTTCGAATCGAATGCCCGCTCCTTCTTCCCAAAATCGTACGTTATCCTCCTGCTCGTCTCGTAAATAATGAAAAAACCACTTGTAACAATCCAGGTATTGCTGCTGCTCGAACTGCTGTAAGGCGTATTCCCAGGCCCGGTAATTGTCGGATGACTTGTAGGAATCACTGTACCGGCCGAAACGGATGTCGGGTTGTCGGGCTTTTTCCGCGGTAGATTTAAATATTCGATCTAATAATCCCATAATTGACTTTTACCGGCCCCAAAGCTAAGCATCGAAATTACTACTTTTGACCGGATATTGGCAATGTTGAAAGTAATAACAT
>CAYWHT010000328.1:0-5418 GCA_964458135.1 uncultured Saprospiraceae bacterium
GCCGCCTACCAACCTCCCATCAACGCCGAGGGAGAACGGCGCAACTTTACCCGCAGCGAACGCTTTCGCCTCCGGCTGGATCCCTTTTTGACCTACTACGATAAGGTGGGCAACCGCCACCGCTTTTTGGGGCGATTTTACCGGGTCGATAATGACGTCACCAACAATCGGGCGAACGCTTCCAACCAATACTACGCGGAATACCAGTTTCAGCGGCGCTTCCGCCGGGCGGGCCTCCTGGCTACCGCCGGCCTGGTGGCTCAGGGCAGCGAGGCTACGGCTGAACTATACGGCGACACGACTTTCACCTCCCGCAATTACGCCGGATATTTTCAATTGGAGCGCAAGTTTTTCGACCGCCTTACCCTGAGCGCCGGATTCCGTTACGAAAATAACGTGTTGAAAAATCCCACTTTCGAGTATTTCGGCGGAGCGATTACGGCCTCCGAAGAACAGGAATCCAAACCCGTACTGCGCTTGGGGCTCAACTACAAAATGGCCGAGGCTACCTTCCTGCGCGCCTCCTGGGGGCAGGGATACCGCTTTCCCACGGTCTTGGAAAAGTTTATCATTACCGATGTCGGAGGCTTCTTCGTAGCACCCAACCCGACACTGGGTTCGGAAACGGGTTGGTCAACAGAATTAGCCGTCAAGCAAGGATTTCGGCTGGGCGCCTTTGAGGGCTTTGTCGACTTTGCCCTGTTCTGGATGGAATACGACAACATGATCGAATTCAACCTGCTGCGGCTCCGTGATCTCAATGCACTTGCCTTCCAGGCCACTAATGTCGGCGGCACCCGCACCCGGGGCATCGAATTGAGCGCGAGCGGCCGGGGCGACATTTGGGGGTTGCCGACTACTTTTCTCTTTGGCTACACCTACCTCGATCCCCGCTTTGAGGATTTTGACAATACCCCCCTTAGACCGGGAGTAGAAGCCACCGTAGGCCAAATTAACGCCAATAACTCTTCCGCCGACGAGGATATTCTCAAATATCGCTTTCGCCATACCCTCAAATTGGATTGGGAAACCGAAATCCAACGCTTTTCAGTGGGCGCCGAGGCCTTCTACAACAGTGAAATCGAAGCCATCGACGCCATCTTCAACCTGATCATTCCCGGCGTGCGCAGCTTTCGCGAAAATCATCGCGGCTATTTTCTCCTCAACCTGCGCACCGCTTACCGTTTTTCGGAACAACTTAAGACTTCCTTATTCCTCAACAATACTTTCAATACCGAATATGCCCCTCGCCCCGGCTTATTGGGAGCGCCCCGCAATATCGGCCTGCGTTTGGATTATCAATTTTGATCCGAAGGAAAATACAACTGCCAAAATGTCACATCTTTGAACATAAATTCCTTACCTTTGCATATCCTAAAAATAGGAGTTCAAAAGAAACCCTTTTGACGAGAAATGCATTTTAAAGTGAAAATTATCTGGGGATCATGTATAACGATAATCCGACATTGGAAGGTTTGAAACACCAGATTGAAGAAGGTCGACAAGGAGAAGTTTTCTTTCGGGAAAAAGGCGAAGGTTCGGCCGATTCGTCGGAAAAGCGTTTCTATATTGAGAGCTATGGCTGTCAGATGAACTTCAATGACAGTGAAATCGTAGCGGGTATTTTGTCGGATATCGGCTACCAATCAACGCGCAACTTGGAGGAGGCCGATCTCATTTTGGTCAACACCTGTTCCATTCGCGAAAAGGCGGAGGAAACGGTGCGCCGCCGGTTGCGCATCTTTGATAAGCTAAAGGCGCAGCGGCCCGGCATTTTGGTTGGGGTGCTCGGGTGTATGGCCGAACGACTGAAGACGAAGCTACTGGATCAGGAAAAGCTCGTCGACCTGGTGGTCGGCCCCGACGCTTACCGCGACCTTCCCAAATTGGTGGCGGGCGCCACTGACGGGGACAAGGGCGTCAACGTCTTTCTTTCCCGGGAAGAGACCTATGCCGACATCAGCCCCATGCGGTTGGACAGCAACGGCGTATCGGCATTCATTTCCATCATGCGGGGCTGCGACAACATGTGCTCCTTCTGCGTCGTGCCCTTTACCCGGGGGCGGGAGCGCAGCCGCAACGCATACAGCATCGTAGCGGAAGCAATGGATCTTTTTGAAAGAGGTTACCGGGAAGTCACTTTACTGGGGCAAAACGTGGATTCTTACAATTGGGAAAATCCGGAGAGCGGCGAGCAGGTGCACTTTGCCCACCTATTGGAAATGGTGGCCCGGGTGCATCCCGATTTACGGGTTCGTTTCTCTACTTCTCATCCCAAAGACATGACCGATGAGGTGCTCCACACGATGAGCCGGTACGAAAATATATGCAATTACATCCACCTGCCCGTCCAGTCCGGTAACAGCCGCGTACTTGACCTGATGAACCGCACCTACGACCGCGATTGGTATATGGAGCGCGTAGAGGCGATCTACCGCATCATCCCAGATTGCGCTATTTCCAGTGACATTATCGCCGGCTTTTGCTCCGAGACGGAGGAAGAACACCGGGACACCCTGAGCATGATTGAGTGGGCCCGGTACAGCATGTCTTACATGTTTTACTATTCCGAACGCCCCGGAACCCTGGCCGCCCGAAAATACACGGACGATGTGCCTTTGGACACCAAAAAGAGAAGACTACAGGAGATTATTCGTCTACAGAACCAAATAGCTCTCCAACACAATCAGGCGGATATCGGCAAGATTTTCAAAGTACTGATCGAAGGCGACAGCAAACGCTCCGACCAAGAATTCAAGGGGCGCAACTCCCAGAATAAGATGATCGTGTTTCCCAAAGTCGAAGGTCTAAAGCCGGGAGATTACACCCGGGTGAAAGTCACCGACGCAACGAGCGCCACGCTTCGCGGATGGATTGTAACGAATCCTTGATAGCCTGCACTTCCAAATCTCCCGGTTCTTTATACCGGATTGCCCAGCGATGATCATTAGCCAAACGGATGACCAGACCGATGAATCAGAATCTGCAAAGCATCAAACAACGCTTCGGTATAATCGGGCAGTCAGAACTATTGGATCGCGCCCTGGGCACGGCCGTACGGGTGGCCAATACCGACCTGACCGTGCTCATCACCGGGGAAAGCGGCGTCGGCAAGGAAATTTTTTCCAAAATTATCCACGCACTCAGCGCCCGCAAGCACAATAATTTTATCGCCATCAATTGCGGGGCGATTCCCGAAGGCACCATCAATTCCGAATTGTTCGGCCACCAAAAAGGGGCCTTTACCGGCGCCACCAGCGAGCGAAAAGGATATTTCGAAACCTATAACGGCGGAACAATCTTCCTGGATGAAATCGGTGAGATGCCGCAAGATACCCAGTCATTCCTGCTACGCGTGCTGGAGAGTGGGGAATTTATCCGGGTCGGCTCTTCCCAGGTGCAAAAAACCGACGTGCGCATCATCGCCGCCACCAACGTCGAACTGGAAGAACGCGTAAAAAAAGGCAAGTTCCGCGAAGATTTATTTTTCCGCTTGAATACCGTGCCCATCAAAGTGCCCGCGCTGCGGGAACGGCCGGAGGATATCTACTTGCTATTCCGCAAATTCGCGGTAGATTTTGCCGAAAAATACCGCACCACTCCCATACAGCTGGATGATCGCGCCCGGGCCATGCTCGAGAATTACAGTTGGCCCGGCAATATCCGCGAATTGAAAAACGTAGCCGAACAGCTTTCGGTATTGGTGGAAGAACGCGTCATTACCGGGCAAACCATCACCCAACACCTCCCCCAACTCCTCGATCGCCACCTTCCCGTCCTTTCCGAACTCAAGGAAACGGATAAAAACGGCATGCAGGAACGGGAAATCCTCTACAAGTTGCTCTTCGAAATGAAAAGTGACCTGAACGACCTCAAATCCCTGGTCTTCGAACTCATTCGCAATAACGACTTGCAAGTGCCTAACACCCAACGCCTGCGAGCACTCAACCCGCCCAACATCGACGAAGAAGAAAGCCCGTACGAAACGCCCCAAAAATTTCCGGAAACACCTCCCGAAGCGGAGAGCAGAACCTTTGTCCGGGACGAAAATAACCGCCTCAAGCCCATTATTATCGATGATTCCCATAAAAAGGACTACGACGATATGGAGGTGGTGGAAGAAAACCTTTCCCTGGAAGAAAACGAAAAGGAACTCATCCGCAAGGCCCTCCGCAAACACAACGGCCGGCGCAAAGAAGCGGCTGATGACCTGGGGATTTCCGAGCGAACCCTTTACCGCAAAATTAAACAGTACGAATTGCAATAAAAGGACTACCGGCAAATGACGATCGATACCAAAAGATTAGGGATGACAATAACGGCCGCTTTTTGCTCTTTGTTACTTTCCGGATGCTATTCGCTAAGTGGGGTAAGCATTGCTCCCGAAGTAGAAACTTACTACGTGGCCAATTTTAAGGATAACGCCCAAAATGCCCCCGCTCCCCTATCTCAGGACTTGACGGAGGCGCTTAAGGAAAAAATTCGCACCGAATCCCGCCTGGCCTATTCCAAGCGTAATCCGGACGTAGAATTCACCGGCACCCTGGTCGACTACCGGATTACCTCCGAAGCGCCTCGCCCGGGTGAACTGGTCGCCATTAACCGGCTCACCATCGTGTTGGCGGTCGAATACATCAATAACACCCAGGAAGACGCCGGCTGGAAAAGTAATTTTTCGTTTTTTTTCGACTTCCCCGCCAATCAGGACTTCAATTCCATAGAACAAGAGGCCAATGCCGAAATTATCAGCCAACTCATGGAGGATATCTTCAACCGGGCCTTCACCGATTGGTAAGCTGCTTGCGAAATTCGAGGAAAAAGTCCATGGCCTTGGGATTACGCATGGAATCTTTACTAGCCACCGTCTCCAATTCCTGACCGAGTAATACTTTCTTAACGGGTGCTTCCAGTTTTTTCCCGCTAATGGTGTAGGGCACTTCCGCAATTTCGATGATGTCATCGGGAATGTGGCGCGGTGAATAAGTTTCTCGCAATTGGGTGTTGATCTTTTTTTTGAGTTCCGGCGTCAACTCAACGCCCTTCTTCAATACCA
Organism: uncultured Saprospiraceae bacterium; assembly: GCA_964458135.1. Classification (GTDB taxonomy): domain Bacteria; phylum Bacteroidota; class Bacteroidia; order Chitinophagales; family Saprospiraceae; genus CAYWHT01. The sequence goes on from CAYWHT010000328.1 coordinate 5,054, forward strand.
CGAATAGTGGCATGTAATGCTCGCCCTGGGGCAATTCCAGATTGACAATAATGCTATCTTCCACTTCGGGCAACAGGTGCATAGCCCGGTAAATTTCGCTGGTGCCAATGCGAATCCCCTGCCGGTTCAGCGTGGCGTCGGAACGGCCGTAGATGATCAAGGAGTGCCGCGAGGTTACTTTTACCCAATCCCCGTGACGCCAAATACCGGGAAACATATCAAAGTAGCTGTCCCGGTAACGCTGCTTATCCGGATCATTCCAAAAATAAATCGGCATCGAGGGCATCGGCTTGGTAATGACCATTTCCCCCACTTCATCCGTTACCGCTTCCCCCTTTTCGTTAAAAGCATACAAGGCGCATCCC
>CAYWHT010000329.1:0-5418 GCA_964458135.1 uncultured Saprospiraceae bacterium
CAAAGCGCAAAGCTACTTATTGCACAGTGTAATAGGTACCAAAATAACAAATTCGTGGGAAATATCACTTTCCTGAATGACAAAAGTCATTCGCCCCTACCGCTGAAAATTTCATCTTGCAGCATCCTTTGCCTTCAAAACTGTCTTGGATCACATGACTAGTGAGACACGGAGGCGGCAGAGGAGCATGCGTTATATTAAATTTGGCAATCCACGATGACCTTTAACATAAAGAAAAATTTTTCCGCCCGTCTCGAATTATTAGGGATCGGCGCCGCTAACCGGCAGTTTCGCCAAAACCTGGAAGAAGCGTTGCGACAGCTAGCGGTGGATTTGCCCATTGAGGAGGTGCAGGATGTCGATCGCTTACTGAAATACGACATAAGCGGCATTCCGGCCTTGGTCATCAATGGGCACGTCGTATTCCAAAAGGTCGTGCCGAGTGTGGAAGATCTCAAGATCGTATTAAATGTGATGTTGCTGGCCAAAGAGGATAACCGCCTTTTTGGACTGAAAAATATACTGGCGCCGGTCGATTTTTCCGAAAATTCCATCCACGCCCTGCGCTACGCCTACCAGTTGGCGCGCCGAACGCGCGGCCAGCTGGAGATAGTGCACATTTTCCAGCCGACGATCGAGTCGAAACCTACCATGCAACTGGCTGCAACGGTTTCCGATCAGCGGGAGCGCGAAATGGAATTGGATAGCTTGCGCACCGAGCTGCGCCGCGAATACGGCCGGAGAATACCCATCAAGACCACCCTGCTGAACGGCCCCGTCAAGGAAGAAATCTACCGTTTATCCCACAAACTCGACGTAGACCTTATCGTCATGGGCACCACCGGAGAAGGGGGCGCCCTGGGCAAATGGTTCGGCAGCACCTCCTCCGAAGTGGCCCGGCACGCCAGTTGCCCGGTACTGCTGCTCCCGCACGCGCTGGAATTTACGCCCTTCAAACGGATCGTCTACGCTAGCGATTACCATCCCGAAGAGGCCTACGTACTGCCCAAAGTCATGGAACTGGCCAACGCCTTCCGCTCGGATGTATACTTCGCCCACATCAACCAAAAAAAGCACCAGGAATACAGCGTCAGCACCACCGCCGTGGAAAACTGGGCGGGCGACTCCAATCTATCCCTGCACTGCTCAACCATTGAGTGCCAGGATGTGGTGGAAGGCCTGAATCGCTACGCTTCGGAAGTCAATGCCCAATTGCTGGTGATGGCCACTTCCCGGCGCAATCTCTTCCAGGACCTGCTCCACCGCAGCACCACCCGCAAGATGGTGTTCAATACGGAAGTACCGCTATTGGTGCTGCATTTTGATGACTAAGTGTGGCGTCCGGGGCTCTTTTTCGCAGCGCATTCACCATCCCCGAGCGGCCGACGCAAGCGGACACGGACGCCATTCACCACAGTAACGGCATGAAAAAAATTCTCCTCCCCACCGATTTTTCCGATAACGCCTACCGCGCAACCGATTACGCCTTGCAGTTAGCCAATGCTTTCGGCAGCACCATTACACTCGTGCATCTGTACAAAGTATACAGCACTACCGGCATGTTTATCTCGGTGGAATCTTATATGAAAGAGGAAGCCGGCAAAGAGATGCTCGGGCTTTTGAATCAGCTAGAGCCTAAGTTAAAGGCCCCCGCCAAGGTGGAAAGCAAGATCGTACGGGGCGAGGCCGTTCCCGTCATCGCCAATATGGCCGATACGGGCGGCTACGATCTGGTCGTGATGGGAACGCAGGGGGCAACCGGCCTGCGGGAGGTCTTCATCGGCAGCACCACCAATGCCGTGATGCGCAAAACCCGAACCCCCGTATTGGCCATCCCTCAGGGATACAGCTTTCGCCCCATCCGCAACATCGTACTCGCCATGGACGAACGCAGCATCTCAGACGCGACCGTCGTGCGCGTATTGCTGCAGCTGGCCCGGCAATTCGGCGCCGCCGTGCGCGTCTACCACCAGGAAAAAGGCCCGAACGATCCCGGCCTAGACCCCTCCGTGGATATCTTCCTGGAAAATGTCGTCCATACCTACCATTACGAACTCGACATCAACGACATCAACAAGAGCATCAACGATTTCGTCGCTAAAAGCCAAGCTGACTTGCTCTGCATGATCAAACGCCACCGCGGTTTCCTGCGCAACCTCTTCCACGTCAGCGTGACGAAGCAGGAGGCTTTTCATTCGGAGGCGCCGCTCCTGGTGCTGCACGATACGGAGTAGTTGGTAGTTAGTTCGTATCGAAGCCTTGATTGTAGTTCGCCAAGTCTGCATTCACTAATTTTGGGTTGGCAGGCTATACACTGCCCCATCTGATAAAAATCAATCCTCCCCATTGATAAAGATCATCCCCAACCGCTCTCAGGGCAGTTACATTGTGTAACAGAAGCCTTGCAGAGAAAATGATTGGAAAATTTTAAATCGAAGTACTATGAACGCCAATACCGCTATTAGAGAGATCATGACCACCAAATTGGTGACGGTCGGGCCCGATGACAAGGCTGAGGAAATCAAAGCTATCTTTGATAAGCAAGATTTTCACCACCTTCCCGTAGTGGACCGGGGAGAAAAGTTGGTGGGCATTATTAGCCGCGAAGATTTTTCCAAAGTAGCTCACGTGCTGGCTTTGAAAAAAAAGGAACGGGACAATGGAACGATCGACCCGAAAGCCAATCTGGTGGCTGAAGATATGATGACCCGCTATCCGCTCTTCCTGGATCCCGAAGACACCATCGGTCTGGCGGCCGATATCTTTATGGCCAACAAATTCCACGCCTTGCCCATTGTAGAAGATGAACAGCTGTTGGGATTGGTAACCACCCATGACCTGCTGAAATTCAGTTTTAATTCCCGGACGATCGAAAAAGAAGAAGAGGAATTCCGGGACTAAAGATTCACCAAATTCAAATACCTTCCGACTCATGGATAGACAAACAAAAGTAGCTCAGATCATGACGACCAAAGTCGTGACGCTACATCCGCACGAGACGATGGATAAAGTGCGGGAGTTTTTTCGCAAGCAGAATATTCATCACCTCCCGGTGGTGCAGTACGGAAAGGTCGTTGGCATGATCAGCCAAACGGATTATCTCAAAATACTCCACGGCTTCACCCTCTTTAAAACCAAACAGAGTGAAGCCTATAACGACGCCATCCTGCGCTCCTTGTTGGTTGGAGAAGTAATGACCAAACAAGTTGCTACTTTGCATCCCGAAGATACCGTGCAGGTGGCGGTGGGCTACTTCCGGGAAAATCTTTTTCACGCTTTGCCCATCGTTGACGATAAAGGAGATTTAGTGGGCATCCTAACGACTTACGACCTCCTCAATTATGCCTATAACGAGATGACGCCCGCATAATTTTTGTACAGTTAATATTTAAATAACATTTACTGACTAGTTTTTGCTTTGAACAAAAAGCAAAAACGCATATGTACAAGCCATCCCACCGGTCGTACTTTCGGCGCGCACTGCCGCAACTGGCAATTGCGAGCACCCTGCTATTCCTTTTGACTGCCTGCGGCGGCGGATCACAGAAAGCGGGAGAGCAGACCAACATCATCATCAAAGGATCGGACACGGAAGTCAATCTGGCGCTTTCCCTGGCGGAAGCCTACATGGATAAAGACTCCACCGTCTCTATTTCCGTTACCGGCGGCGGTTCGGGTATCGGAATCGCCGCCCTCATCAACGGCACCACCGATATCGCCAATTCTTCCCGCCCCATGAAGGAAGAAGAAGTACAACTGGCCGAAGATCGCGGAGTCAATCCCGTACCCATCATTTTCGCCCTCGATGCCCTGGCGGTCATCGTAAACGAAAACCTTCCCGTCGACAGCCTGACCAGCGACCAAATCGGCAAGATTTACACCGGAGAGACGAGCAACTGGCGGGAGCTGGGCGGCCCCGATCGGGCTATCTCTCTCTACGGCCGGCAGAGCAATTCGGGCACCTTCGTCTACTTCCGCGATAGCATCGTTCAGGGCGAATATTCCAACAATCTTAAACAGATGAACGGAACGGCCCAGATCGTCGAGGCCATCAAAACCGATCAAGCCGGTATCGGCTACGTAGGGGTGGGATATATACTGGATAAAAACCGAAACGTGTCGGAGGGAATTAAACCCTTAAAAGTAAGCTCCGCCGCAGGGGAACCCGCCGTTTCCCCCGCAACCAAGGAAAACGTGACGAGTGGCGCCTATCCGATTGTGCGCCCCCTGTTCCAGTTTACCGATGGCGTGCCTACTGGAAAAATGCGGAATTTTATCGATTTTTGTCTGACGCCGCGCGGACAGGAAATCGTGGGCAACAGCGGCTACTACCCGATTTTGCCGCGCCACCGCCAAATCAACGAACAAACGCTTGAAGCCAATGCGGGCCAAACAACTGAGTGATCGCATCGTACGCTACATCTTTTTCGCAGCAGCACTAGTCTCCGTACTGGTGCTGCTGGGTATTTTTTTGATGTTAATCATCAATGGGATCCGGGCTTTCGAGGAAGTCGGCCTGGCCGATTTCTTTCTGAGCACCGACTGGAACCCTTCCGCCTACGGGGCGTCTTCTTACGGGATTTTGTCCATGATTGCGAGCACCTTCCTCGTCACGCTGGGGGCGATGGTAATCGCCGTACCTCTGGGCGTGGGGGCGGCGGCCTATCTTTCGGAAATCGCCCCGGAGCGCATCCGGGAGATTTTCAAGCCGGTTATTGAATTACTGGCGGCCATCCCCTCGGTGGCGGTAGGTTTTATCGGTATTGTGCTGGTGGGGCCCATGCTGGCCCGCACGTTTGGGCTCAGCAATGGGTTGAACGCCCTCAATGGTTCCATTCTACTGGCCGTCATGTCTTTACCCACCATTATCACCGTAGCCGAAGACGCCATTCGTTCGGTACCCAACGATTTCAAGGAAGCGTCTTACGCCTTGGGAGGCAACCACTGGGTCACCCTAATGCGGGTCACTATTCCGGCCGCCTATTCGGGGATTATCGCCGCCATCATTCTCGGGATGGGCCGCGCTATCGGTGAAACCATGACGGTGCTCATGGCGACGGGCAACGCCACCGCCATGCCCGGCGGATTCTTCGACCCAGTACGCACCATGACCGCCACCATCGCCATCGAGCTGGGAGAGGTGCCCTTCGGAACGACCCACTACTACGCCCTCTTCGCCGTTGGGGCAGTCTTGTTTATCATCAGCCTGGGCGTAAACCTCCTCGCGGAAAGCATTGCGGCGCGTTTCCGCTACCGGAGCTGATCCGGATTTTAACCGTAAGCCGGTAAACCAAAGGCTACCCCAAGGGGTCATTTAACAAACGAACCCATTGCGGGTTTAACAGTTGGCCTACAAATTGCACTTTTTTGATTATACTGCGTTGCGAAAATCCTCATTTAGCTTACTCCGCCCGCCCG
>CAYWHT010000330.1:0-5417 GCA_964458135.1 uncultured Saprospiraceae bacterium
AAACCGAGTCGTTTATGATATTAGCACCAAAACAACGGCTACCAATGAATGGGAATAAGCCCATTTGGTTGCTGTTGTTATGTTTTTTTCTGGGCAGCTGCGAGCTTTTCCAGAAGATGGAAAAGACTGCCGAGGGTGAAGATGAAGAAGAAGAGCTGCCCGAAATCCAAGGCACTCGAGTTTACGATCCCGATCGCAGGGAGTGGGTAGTGGTTGAGCGGGCGCCTTCGGAAGAGATGGATACCATTCGTTGGAAAGATATTCCGGAACGTTCTTATCCGCCCATTACGGCCGGAGGAGAATCCGGCCGGGATCGCGATAACCGCCCCATTGGGGTCGGTGAGCACGGAACGGAATTTTTGTCCACCTATAAGGGAGTTATGCTCCTGCCATTCCTTGGCAACCGGTTTAACCAGACCACGGGCGACATCAACGAAAATTCCCAGTGGGCATTGAAATTTTTTGCCGGAGCTAAACTGGCCATCCAGGATTTGGAAAGCGAGGGATTGCGTATGAATCTCACCGTCATGGACACCAAAGGCTCCGCGCGGGAAACCCGCCGCCTGCTGAATTCGCGGGAAGCGCTGGAGGAAGCCGACCTGATCATCGGTCCTTACTTGCGGGACAATATCCGTCAGGTGGCCCGCTTCGCCAAAAGCGAGAACATCACCATGGTGTCGCCCTACAGCGCCGCCTCGGATTTGGCCGAAAGGAATCCCTTCTACGTTCAGGTTAGCCCCACCCTGGAACGCCACTGCAAATCGCTCTTCCGCCACGCCCGGTCCAAATACCGCCCGGAGCAAATCGTATTGGTCAGTCAGGATGTGCCCCAGGAAAAGTCGAGGCTGGAGTATTTCCGGGAAGCTTACCGCGAATACGAAGGCAAACGCAAGGTAGAGCCCCTGCAGGAATACATCGTAGCGGGCGTAGGCGAAAAATACGACAATCTGGAGGTGATGCCCTTTGTCCAATTACAGGATACGACCGTATTCATGGTGCCCTCCTGGGATGAGACTTTCGTATACACCCTCATGCGAAAGGCGGATATTGCGCGGAGCCAAAGCATGAACGAAGGCAAGGAGCCGGTCATTGTGATTTATGGCATGCCCCAATGGATGGAATTTGAATACATCGACCTGGATTATTACGAAAAGCTTAACGTACACATCAGCAGCAACTACTATCTCGATCGCCTGGCGCCCAGAGTGCAATTCTTCCGGGAGCGCTATTACGACCAATTCGGAGACATCGCCACCATCGAAGCCTTTCTGGGATACGATGTGATGCTGTATTTCGGACGCATGCTGGAAAAACACGGCACCCGTTTCCAGTATTTCCTGGAAGGTGAGGAAGACCAATACCTGCACACCCGCTTCGAGTTCGAGCGCGTCGTAGAACCCACTACCACCGGTGTGGAAGATCCGCCCATCGAGCATTTCGAGAATAAATACGTCAACATTCTTAAATTTGAGGATTATCAATTCATTTTGACGGATCAGGAAAAGGAATAAGATGAGGTAATGACACCGGAGCGCGAAAATCGATTCAGGGAAGTAATTGCCCGCCGCCAGCCCAACCTGACGGTCATCCTCGAAAATGTGCATGACTCCCATAATATCGGAGCCGTGCTCCGCTCCTGTGATTCCGTAGGCGTACGGGAAATATTCGTGCTTTACAATTATCCGGAGCTCGATTGCGAGCGGCTCATCATTGGCAAGCACTCCTCCGCTGGGGCCCGGCGATGGGTGGACGTCAACTTCTACACCGATACCGAAGCCTGCTTTGAACACGTACGCCGACAGTACGACCGGGTGCTCGGCACCCGCCTCCATGGAAAATTGCCCGCCGAAGATCTCTACGAAATCGATCTGACCCAATCCGTCGCCCTCCTCTTCGGCAACGAACACGATGGCGTAAGCGACGCCGCCCAGGCTCATTGCGACGGTAATTTTTACATTCCCCAGGTAGGCATGGTGCGCAGCCTCAATATCTCCGTGGCCTGCGCCGTGACCCTTTACGAAGCCTTCCGGCAACGGCGCAACCGGGGCTTTTACGACCTAAACCTCCAGCTTCCGGCCGAAGAACGGGAAGCCTTGTTTCGGGAGTATGAACTCCGCCACCTCAATAAAGTAAAGGGGAAAAAGGTTTGGCGCCGGGATGGCAGTAGTTGGTAGTTGGTAATGCAGTAACAACCTGTGGATAACTTTCCCGCCTCGACCCCTGCCCGTCATTATTGATTTTAGTAATTTTATCGGCTACCACCGAAAGATTATGAGATTAAAGCAGCTGGAAATAAAAGGGTTCAAAAGTTTTGCCAACGAGACCGTTATCAACTTCACCGAAGACGTCATCGGCATCGTGGGGCCCAACGGTTCCGGCAAATCGAATATCGTCGATGCGATACGTTGGGTGCTGGGCGAACAGAAAAGCCGGGAGCTCCGCCTCGACCAAATGTCGAGCGTTATCTTCAACGGCGCCAAAAAACGCAAAGCGGGCGGCGTGGCGCAGGTGTCCCTGACCTTCGAGAACACCAAAAACCTCCTGCCCACCGAATACCATACCGTCACCATTACCCGTATGCTCTACCGCACCGGGGAAAGTGAATACCGCCTCAACGGAGTGCCCTGCCGCCTCAAAGATATCAACACCCTTTTGCTGGACACCGGCATTGGCTCCAACTCCTACGCCATCATCGCCTTGGGAATGGTCGACGATATTCTGGCCGACAAGGACAACGCCCGGCGCCGCATGTTCGAGCAAGCCGCCGGCATTTCCAAGTACAAGCTGCGCAAGCGCGAAACTATCAATAAACTCAATAGCACCACCGCCGATCTCGACCGGGTCGAGGACCTGCTCTACGAAATCGATGGCAACCTCAAAACCCTGGAAAAACAAGCCCGCCGCACCAAACGCTACTTCGAACTCAAGGAGCAATACAAACAACTCGCACTCAACCTGGCCCACCTGCGCATCGGGGATCTGAAAACCGAACAACAATCCCTGCAATAGCACCTCGACAACGAACAGCATAACCACCGCCAACTCGAAATCGAAGCCGGAAAACGCGAAGCCCAACTCGAAGCCGATCGCAAGGGACATCTCGATAAAGAAAAAGCCCTGTCCGAACGACAAAAAGAACTCAACGAGCTGGTGGGAACGATCCGAAGCAAAGAGGGCGATAAAAAAATGCACGCCCAGCGCCTGCAGTTCCTGGATGAAAATCAGCGCAAGCGCCAGCAGGAAATCGAAACGGCCCAGCAGCGCATGCGCGAACTGGAGGAAGCCATCACCCATTACCGTTCCCAACTCAAAGGGGAAAAACGATCGGAAGAAGCGCTCGAATCCCAACTCGAACAAGCCGAGGGTAAATTACAGGATATCAAGTCAAAACACGGTTCACTGAAAGCCGAGCTCGAGGAGGTGGTCGAAGAACAACAGGAACTGGAAAGGGAAGTGTACGAGCTGGAAAAGCAAAAAGCCATCAACGCCAACCAGGTGCAAAGCGGGCAACAGGAAATATCGCAGGGCAGCGAAGAAATGGAGGAAAGACGCCAGGAAGTAAAACAGCTGCGCGAAAAGCTCCACATTCTGGAAGGCGAAGAAAAGCAAGCGCTTGAACAGCTCGAAGACCTGAATAGAGCCGAAGCCGAACGGCAACAAGAACTCGATAAGGCCGAAAAACAGCTGGAATCGATCAACCAAAAAATGGCGGCGGCCAATCGCGACCTGGACGCCAAACGCAACGAATACCAACTAACCAAAAGCATGGTGGAAAACCTCGAAGGCTTTCCCGAATCGATCCGCTTTCTCAACAAAAATAAGGAGTGGGGCGCGGAGGCCCCCTTGCTGTCCGACCTGATCTACGTCAAAGAGGAATACCGCATCGCCATCGAGAATTATCTGGAACCCTACCTGAATTACTACGTGGTGCAAAACATCGGGGAGGCTCGCCAGGCAATAGAACTGTTGGGGCGTAGCCAAAAGGGGAAAGCTAACTTTTTTCTGCTGGACGCCTTCCGCAACTACAGCCCCCCAATCAACCTGCTACCGGAAACCCAGCGGGCGATCGACCTGGTGGAAACCGATGCCGCCTATCGCAACCTCTGCAGCTACCTGCTGGAAAACGTCCTAATCACCCACAGCGATCACCTGCCCGAACAATTGCCGGAAGGGGAGGTGGTGCTGCTCTCCAAAAGCGGGCGTTTTATCCAACGCCCCTTCAGCCTGTCCGGCGGCTCCATCGGCCTGTTCGAAGGCAAAAAGATCGGCCGCAAAAAAAATCTCGAAATCCTGCAGGAAGCCATTCGCAAAGCGGAAAAAGAAGAGAAAAAACGCTCCACCGAATACTATAACCTCAAAAACCGGATCGAACACCTCAAAACCGAACACGCCAAAGACCAAATTCAGAAAGTCCAAACTACCCTCAACCGCCTGGGACAGAACAAAGCCTCCCTCTCCACCCGGCTCGAAAACTTCGAATCCTTCATCCAGCAGGCCGACGCCAAACGCGAAAAAGCCGAACAACGCATCCGGGAGCTACGAAAAAAAAATACCGCCATCGAAGGGCAACTCGGCGAGAAAAAGGAATACGTCAAAGTCATCAAAAATAAAATTGCCGAAACCGACGACGTTTACCGCGAAGTAGCCGAACAGCTCAGCCAGGCCTCCACGGCCTATAACGAAAAAAATATCGAATTTATCCGGCAACAAAATAAAGTGGGCGCTCTGCAAAAAGACCTGTCTTTCCGCGAAAAACAACTCGAAGACAACCGCCAAAGCCTCAAAAATAACCAGCAAGCCCTGGAAGAAGGAGAGCTCGAAATGCAGGAGGTGCAGGAAAAACTCCAAACGCTGGAAACCGAACTACGCGAAACTTACGAGCAACGCCAAGAGCGGGAAGCCCAACTCACCGAAGCCGAACAAATCTACTTTAAAGTGCGTGGCGAAATCAACGATCAGGAGGACCAACTGCGCAAACTCCACAAAAAACAACAAGACGCCCAATCCCTCATCAATCAGCTCAAGGATAAGTACAACGAAGTCAAATACGAAATTTCCTCCGTGGCCCAGCGCCTGCGCATCGAATTCGAAATCGACATCAACGACCTCATCAACGAGGCGCCCCAAAGCGAACAACCCGCCGGCGAGCTGGAAACAAAAGTGATCAAAATCAAAAACCGCCTCGATAACTACGGAGAAATCAATCCCATGGCGGTGGAGGCCTACGACGAAATGAAACAACGCCACGAGGCCATCACCAAACAACGAGACGATATCCTGCAGGCCAAAGAATCCCTGATGCAAACCATTCAGGAAATCGAGGAAACGGCAACCTCACAATTCCTGGAAGCCTTCGAAAAGGTCCGCGAACACTTTCAAGAAGTCTTCCGCAGCCTCTTTACCGAAAGCGATAATTG
>CAYWHT010000331.1:0-1155 GCA_964458135.1 uncultured Saprospiraceae bacterium
GATCTACGCAATGGCTGCGGGCAATACGGTCATCTTGAAACCTTCCGAAATTTCCCGCCACACCTCTCATTTCATCCGCAAGATGGTAGCCGACCTCTACCACGAAAGCGAGGCGGCGGTCGTGGAAGGCGACGCCTCGGTGGCCACCAATCTGCTGGAGCAACCTTTTAACCATATCTACTTTACTGGCAGCCCCGCCATCGGTAAAATCGTCATGGCCGCAGCGGCAAAGCACCTGGCCTCCGTGACGCTGGAGCTGGGCGGCAAATCGCCCGCCCTCATTGACGCCACGGTGGATGTCAAGCGCACCGCGGCGAAAACCCTCTGGGGAAAATGCATCAACGCCGGACAAACCTGTATTGCGCCCGACTATTTACTGGTGGAAGCATCGGTAGCCGAAGACTTCGCGCAGGCCTACCAGGCGGCAACGCAGCAATTCTTCAGCGAAGACGAAAACGCTTCCCCGGAAGCATCTCCCGATTTCGGGCGCATCATCAGCACCAAGCACTTCCGGCGGTTGCGCGAATTGTACGATGATGCGGTGGAAAAGGGCGCCAAGGTGCGTTGCGGCGGTCAATTCGACGAAACCAATCGCTTCATCGCCCCTACCCTGCTCGACCGGGTGACCGATGATATGGCCATGATGCAGGAGGAAATCTTTGGCCCCCTGCTTCCCATGATTACCTACCGGAACCTGGAAGAAGCCATCTCCGTGATCCGACAACGCCCTAAGCCCCTTACCATGTACATCGCCAGCAACGACCGGCCAACCGTCAACAAACTGCTGGAGGAGACCTCGGCCGGCGGCACGGTCATCAAGGATTATTTACTGGGCTATAACAATCCCTACCTGCCCTTTGGCGGCGTCAACAATAGCGGCATCGGCAAATCCATGGGACATCACGGTTTCGTGGAATTTAGCAACGAACGCGGCATCGTGCAACGGCAATGGGGCAGCCTGAAATTCATTTATCCGCCCTATACGGATCGCGTGAAAAAGATCGGCCGCATGCTGAGGAAGTGGGCCTGACGGCAATCTTTTGCAGCCAGGATGACTATCTTTGCAAGAATTTAGAGAGCTGGTTGGGCGTTTACCCTGTGGAATAGTCGCTATGCGAATTCCACAGGGTTAACGCCCAACCCGCTATGAAATAA
>CAYWHT010000331.1:1165-5408 GCA_964458135.1 uncultured Saprospiraceae bacterium
CAATTTCCAATGAGTTTTGACAGCATTCTCAACGACGTAAAAGAAAGAGCCGGTCGGTCGTCGGCCCTCGGCGCCACTCTGAAATTCAATTTTGGCGATCAACAAATCTTTCTCGACGGCACCGGCTCGGAAAATGTCGTCTCCGCCGAAGATCGCGATGCGGACTGCACGATCCACATTAGTGAAAAAGACTTTCAGGCCATCATCAATGGCGGCCTCAACCCCATGTCGGCCTTTATGACCGGCAAAGTAAAGGTCAAGGGAGATATGAGCGTAGCCATGAAGCTGCAATCTTTACTTGGCTGATCGCCCAATAATCAGACCGCAAACCTATGTACATCCTGCTGACATCCCTGGTGATCGGGCTTTTCGCAGCCATGCTGTTTTTGAATTTGTATTTCCGTTTCAAGGTGCTCCAATCTTATCGCAAGTTGGTGGATAACCAGGTAGAGTTTGGGGCCAAGCACCTCTTCAATCAAGATAAAATGGAACGGGAAATATATCCGCGTTACCCGCATATGAAAGGAGAGATCAGTACTTTCGTCCGCCATCTGCGTTATTCCATTCGCATGGCCACCGTCTTGCTGGCTTTGATTACCCTCTTCGGAGGCATCCTGATGTACTACCGGGCCGGATGATCTCCACAGCGGATGACCGCAAGCGCACGTTATGAGATAGGATGTCAGACCATCCATTCAACAAATCGATAAAAGATGCTTAAAATCGGGGTCCTCGGAGCCGGCCATCTTGGAAAAATCCATCTCAAATGCATTCAGCTCGCCACGGAACACTACCAGCTGGCGGGATTTTACGACCCCGACGCAAAGGCTAGTGCCCGGGCGGTGGAGGAATTCGGCGCCCACCCTTTTAATTCGGTGGATGAATTACTGGAGGTCGTGGATGTTGTTGATATTGTCACGCCTACCGTCACCCATTACGAGCTGGCCGGACGGGCGCTGAGCCGGGGCAAACACGTATTCATTGAAAAGCCGCTTACCCATACCCTGGAAGAAGCCGAAGAACTGGTGCGGCTCAGTAAGGCCCACGGGGCCAAGGTTCAGGTTGGTCATGTGGAGCGCTTCAACCCCGCCCTGCTTGCCCTGGAAGAAATGCCGCTGCACCCGATGTTTATCGAAGCCCACCGCCTGTCCGTATTCAATCCACGGGGCACCGATGTATCGGTCATCCTGGATTTGATGATCCATGATCTGGACATTGTGCTGAGTATGGTGGCCTCCGAAATCAAATTCATCAGCGCCAGCGGCGTAGCCGTAGTCAGCCGCACCCCCGATATTGCCAACGCGCGCATCGAGTTTAAAAATGGCTGCGTGGCCAACCTCACCGCCAGCCGCATGTCGCTCAAACAGATGCGCAAGCTGCGCCTTTTCCAGAAAGACGCCTACATCAGCCTGGACTTCCTGGAAAAAAGCGCCCAGGTCGTCCGGCTGTTTGATAAGGATAGCCCCTTGCCCGCCGGCGTAGAGCCCGGCATGGAGCTACCGACCAACGAAGGCGTCAAAACGCTCCACATCGAAAATCCGGCCATCGAGCCGGTCAATTCCATCAAGATGGAACTGGAGTCTTTTGCGGAGAGTATCCGGGAGGGCGGAACCCCCCGGGTAAATATCGAAGACGGTTACCAGGCTCTGCAATTAGCGCATCAAATCATCGAGGAAGTCAATCAACGCATAAGAGTTTTACCCTAAAATATGGCATGGTTTAAGTGGCTCCTGCATCATCCTCTATCCATGACCCGTGCCGGTAAATGGCTACTAGTGCTGGCGGTGGGCGTATTGCCGGGCTGCGACCTGATCAATCCCGAAGAGCCCGCAGCGGGCTTCCTACTCGTAGAGCCTTTCCAACTGGAAACTATCCCCAGCAGGGAGGGCAGCGCCAGCGCCAACATTACGGAAGCCTGGATCACCCGGGAAGCCGCTTTTATCGGTGCTTTTCCGCTGCCCGCGCTCACTCCCCTAACCGCAATGGGGGAGCAGCAATTGAGCATTATGCCCGGCATACGCGAGAACGGCATCAGCAGCACCCCCGCCATTTATCCTTTCTACCGCAGTTTTGAGACGACGATTACCGTCAGAGCGGGCAAGAGCGATACCCTGCGCCCCTTGACGCGCTACCGCGAAGATGCCCGCTTTGCGTTGCTGGAGCCTTTCGGCACCGGTCGAACGACTTTTCGCGAATTGCAGGTCGGTGACGAGCGCAACCTTCTGCGGCCAACCGAAGAGGCGGCATTCGAGGGCAGTCATGCCGGCCGCCTTGTTCTCGACACCCTCGCCCCCGCCGTGCAGCTGGCCACGAGGGAACGATTCTCCACCGGGCTTTCCGAAAACGGAAGCCCCGTCTACCTGGAACTCAACTATCGCTCCGGCGTGGATGTAGTATTCGGAATCATCGCCTACCGCAATAGCGACCCGCAACGGGGGGTTGCACTGTTCAACCCCGGATTTCGCGCGCGAAACGACTGGAATAAGATCTATTTTAACCTCACACCACTGATCAACCAGGAAGATTTTGATACTTTCCAGCTGGGCCTGCGTAGCAATTTGCCCCGCAATGATGCCGGTAATTTTGCCATTGAGCGGGCCGAAGTTTGGCTGGATAACGTTAAGTTAGTGCACTTTTAGAAAAAGAAAGTATTCCATGATCCGCAGGCGCCGCCTCCATACTCTGTTTTATAAGTTTACCGACTTTCTCTCGGCGATGCTGGCCTGGGCGCTATTCTTTCTCTACCGGAAGCAAATGGAAACGGAATCGCTAAGGGACTCGGTTTTGCAGGACCAAAATTTTTGGTACGGCATCATTATCATTCCAACCGGCTGGTTGCTCTTTTATTCCATATTTGATCAATACCGGGATATCTACCGCCTTTCCCGCCTGGCCACCCTGGCCCGCACCCTATTTCTCAGCTTCTTTGGGGTTTTATTTCTATTTTTCACTTTAGTCCTCGACGATTTTGTCACCGATTACCGAACCTACTACAACTCTTTTCTGACCCTTTTCACCCTGCACTTTTCCATTACGGCCATCACCCGCATGATCTTGCTGACGCGAGCCAGCCGCAGACTCAAAGCCGGGAAGATCACCTATAACACCCTCATCCTGGGAGGCAACCAAAATGCTCTGGACCTCTACCATGAGATTACCGGCCGGGAGAAGGGGCTCGGCCACAAATTCATAGGCTTTATCGACGCCAACGGCCGCGCCGGCTCCGAGCTGGCGCAACACCTTCCCAAGTTGGGCAAAATCGAAGATCTCGTACCGGTTATCCGGGAACACCAGATCGAAGAAGTCATCATTGCCATCGAGACCTCCGAGCACAACCGACTCCGGGAAATCCTCAACCTGCTTTTCGATTTTGGTGACCAGGTGCTCGTCAAAATCATCCCCGACATGTACGATATCATGCTGGGCACCGTAAAGATGAATCACGTATACGGCGCCGTACTTATCGAAATACGCCAGGATCTCATGCCCAAATGGCAACGCCTGGTCAAGCGGGTAATCGACATCACCGTAGCCGCTGCGATGCTGCTGGTGCTCGCTCCCCTTTACCTGTACGTAGCCCTGCGCGTGCGGCTTTCTTCCTCGGGCCCCATCATTTTCAGCCAGCAACGCATCGGCTTAAACGGAAAACCTTTTAAAATTTACAAATTCCGCTCCATGTACACCGACGCGGAACGCAACGGCCCACAGCTCTCTTTCGATGGGGATTCCCGCTGCACCCTCTGGGGGTCCGTCATGCGTAAATGGCGACTCGATGAGCTTCCACAGTTCTGGAACGTTCTCAAAGGAGATATGTCACTAGTCGGGCCTCGCCCGGAACGCCAATACTACATTGACCTTATCACCCAACAGGCTCCGCACTACCGCCACCTCCTCAAAGTGCGCCCGGGCATCACTTCCTGGGGACAAGTCAAATACGGCTACGCCTCCGACGTTCAGCAAATGCTGCAACGCCTGAAATTCGATATCCTTTACATCGAAAATATGTCGCTGGCGCTGGATTTCAAGATTATGTTTTATACGGTTTTGGTGATTTTGCAGGGAAAAGGGAAGTGAGTGGTTAATGGTGAGGGATGGGCAAATTGGAGGGCTTCGCAGCAAAATGTGGGGGAGATTTATAGTCTGACAACGCAAGATTTGTGAATGCTGACGGGCTCTTTTTACGCCTGGCTGCATTGAAAAGCCTCGAAGTAGCCCCGGCTATACCTGCGTTTTTCGCCCCCGA
>CAYWHT010000332.1:0-5403 GCA_964458135.1 uncultured Saprospiraceae bacterium
CCTTGATCAAACATTACGAACGCATCGCCAACGAGTCGGAAATTCCAATTTTCATTTATAACGTACCTAAATTCACCCACCTCAACCTTTCGGCCGAACTGGTAGAAAATCTAAGTCAGCACCCCAATATTGCGGGAATGAAGGACAGCACCGGCAGTATCGCCCAGTTGGTGGAATTTCAGCGCGTTGCGCAGACCGATTTTCACCTGATGGTGGGCACGGCATCGGTTTGGTATCCGGCGCTTTGCCTGGGCGTGCGCGCCGCCATTATGGCGTTGGCTAATTGCCTGCCCCTGGAGTGCGCGGAAGTTCAACACCTTTACGATCTCGGCGAGTACGGCGCGGCGGAAATCCTCTACCGTCGCCTCTATCCCATTAACAAGGCGGTAACGGCTACCTATGGGGTGGCCGGTTTGAAATACGCTTGCAACCTGATGGGCTACAGCGGAGGTAGTGTGCGCCCACCCCTCGGCGAATTGCCCCGGGAGGGCCAGCAGGCTATCCGGCGAATTTTGGTGGAGGCGGAAATGCTGAGTTAATGGGAGTTTCCGGTTGATCCGCGGATCGGCAAGCCCTGAAGCACTAGAACTAAGTCGCCCCACCCGCCGGACTACACCGGGGCTGATCGCGTTATTTACTACCGATCTATCGCTCCTAAGGAGCTCTTCCCAATAGCGCAGGCCGTCTATCTTTAATCTGGGTTAAGCTTTCAACTTGCGATTTGCATTGGTCGTTGGCGCCACTTCGCAGGGATATAGTCTGACAACTCAGGATTTGTGAAAATATGACGCCGCTATTTTTTCGGCTGGCAAGGCGGAAAACGTAGGCATAGCCTAAGTTCTGTCGAGGCTTTCCAACGCAGCAAGGCGGAACTCCGAGGAGCGAAGCGACGATCAGCGAAGCTAAAAAGAGCAAGTCAGAATTCACAAATTTTGGGTTGTCAGACTATAATTTCCGCAAAAGAAGGGCGTTTCCCTTTCATTGCCGAGAACTGCTCTACGAAGACTTGCCAACCACCGGCCACCAAAAATCATCCAGTCAGCGCAAACAATCGTTCATTCAGCGCCTTGAGGGCCTGCGCCTTGTAGTCCGTGCTGACCAAGACCGAAACGTTATTATCACTTCCGCCGTAGGAGACCATGCGTACGGGTACGGGTTCGAGGGCTTCGAAGATTTCTTTGGCTCGCCCCCGTTGATCGTTGAGGGCGTCACCGACGATGCAGATGATGGTTTGCCCGGATTGGAAGCTTACTTCGCCGTATGCGCTTAGGGCTTCCACGATCTCGTCGAGTTGGGCGGTATCGTCGATGGTTAGGGAAACGGCCACTTCGGAGGTCGTAATCATATCGATGGGGGTGCGGTGGTCTTCAAACACCTGGAATACTTTGCGCAAGAATCCGTAGGCCATGAGCATGCGGTGAGACCGGATTTTGAGGGCGGTGATGCCATCTTTGGCGGCGATGGCCGAGATGGCGTTGCCGGAAGCCCGGCCGGAAATAAGCGTGCCGGGCGCTTCGGGAGCGAAGGTGTTTTTTAACCGGATCGGCACGCCTTGCTTTTCGGCGGGTAACACGCAGGTGGGGTGCAGGATTTTGGCGCCGAAGTAAGCCAATTCCGCCGCCTCCCGGTAAGAAAGTTGCCTCACCGAAAAGGTTTGGGACACTACCCTTGGGTCATTGTTGTGCAAGCCGTCAATATCCGTCCAGATTTGAATTTCTCTTGCCCCTATTCCGGCGCCGATCAAGGTGGCCGTGTAGTCACTGCCTCCACGGCGCAGGTTATCGATCGCGCCGAAGGGGTTGCGGCAGATGTAACCCTGGGTGATGTAATAAGGGGCCTGGGGGGCGTCCTCTAAGGCGGACGCGAGGAGGTGGGCAATCGCGGGGGCGTTTGGCTCCCCTTCCGGACCGATGCGCATGAAGTCGAGCGCGGGAAGCAACACTGCATCGACGCCTTCGCCTCGCAAGTACTGGGTGAAAAGGCGCGTGGATAGCAGTTCGCCCTGGGCGAGCAGCGCTTTCTCCTGCTGAGATTGGTAAGCTTGTCGCGCAATCTGGCCCGCTACTCCAAACTGATGCTCCAGAATTTCCCGCGCCGCCGGTAGGCTGGTAGTGGGGAATAAGATTTTTACAAACTGATCGTATTCTTCACGCAGTGCTCCCAGCAGCCGGAAGGCGCTTTCCACCCGGCCCTGGCGCAGCTGGCGGCCGATATTTTCCAGTTTATTGGTGGTGCCGGCCACCGCGGATAACACCACAATTTTTTCTTGCCCATCATCGATCAAACGGGCGACTTCCTGCATTCTTTGGGGCGTTCCCAGTGACGTGCCTCCAAACTTCATGACGATCATAATCCTAGAAAATTAAAATTTTTATTCCTTAAAATGTACAAAAGGGTTGAGTACTTTTAGTTATTTATGTATCTTTACGGCAAATCTGGGTGAAGTGAATTTAAAAGCCCTCAAAGATAATGGAACCGGCAAAAATAATTGCCATCCATGTACAGGATTCACCGCAACCAGCACAAATCCCTTAATTTTTTCTCCCCCCTCCCCCTGAGCGGGTTTTTTTATTTTAAACAATTGTTGTTTTCTACCGGCGAAAGTGGGGTTTGTTCATCCCTCCCAGTATTTCCCATTGATTTCGTTTATCCGGTTGGTTAAACCGTGGTTATGCCATATTATCTACAGTTTTCCGCGACGATGGTTTGCTCCATTGCGTTTTTGCTTTCCGGTTTCGGCCAGGCGAGCATGGAAACGGATATAGTTGGAAAAGAAGGGGAGGCCGAAGAGGAGCTCACCCTGATCGATAGCGTTCGCAATATTTTACTTGCCGAAGGCTTTCAGGGCGTGCGTATTGTAGAAAAACCGGACCAACTGCTGATCGGTTATGAGAACCGGCGATATCGCTTTGAAGTGCGTGCCCTGAAAGAAGGAACGCGTGAGGTGGCGCCGCTGATCATGGGTGATTTCAAAGAGCTGATCTGGATAGTGCAAAGCCGCAGCATTCCGCTGGTGGCCGTCACCATTCCGCTAGCCGAGTACCAGCGGTTTCGGGAAGATCCGGCCTATTTACCGGTCTTCGGGGAGTCGCTGGAGGCAACCATTAATGTGGAATCTTATTGGAAGGAGCTTTCCAGGGCCCAAGCGGTAGAGCCCTCCACCTACAAAACGGTTTTTGAAATTCGCCCGGAGCTGCGTCTGGCGTTGGGTGGTTTTCCGGATGCCGTATTACACCAATTTAATTTGCTGCCATCGGCCAATGTGTTTTTGTGGCCGGGCATGCGGGTGGTGGGGCAGGCGATCATTCCGGTGACCAACGAGCTGCAGGTGCCGGAGGAGGAATTTGTTCGGCCGGGCATTCTTTCGGCCGGTCAGTATTTTCGTTTGCCGAAGCACTTTTTTCTCAGTGTTTCGGGGGGCTATTTTTCGAATTACACCTACGGTACGCGCGTGGAAATCAATAAGCTGTTGTTGAACGGCGATTTGATCGTCGACGGCGCGGCCGGGTATACCGGATATGCATCCTACCCCCGCCGCCTCGAGGTGGAAGAACCGGAACGGGGGTGGGAATTTGCCGACTTAAGCTACTTTGACTATCAATTTGGAATGACTTACCGCTTTGCCCAATGGGACCTCCTGGCCCGGGTCGAAGGCGGACGCTACTTGTTTTTTGATGAAGCTGTTCGGGTAAGCCTTACCCGGCAATTTGACGAACTGGAGATCACTTTTTTTGCACTTAAGAACAATGCCGGAGAAAACGGCGGGTTTCAATTGTCCATACCTTTGTTCCCCCCCAAATACGGTAAACCGGGATTATTTCAAGTTCGTCCCTCCAAGGATTTCAATTACCTCTACCACGCTAACCGCGGTTTTCTGGAATCTTACGAGACTGGACAATCCTTCGCTCAGTTTTGGCAGAAACTCACCCCCTCTTTTGTGAAATCACAATTATCGCAACCAAGAGATTGGACACATTAAAACATCCATTAAAAGATTTAAAAAAAATTTTCCTAAAAGATGAAAACTTCTATCAACAAACTAATCCCGTTTTTCGCTTTCTTTCTACTGTTCGCGGTGGGGTGCGAAGTAGAAAAGATCGATGACCCCTTTGAAGGGGTTGACCTGCGCTGGACCGACCAGGATTGCAGCTTCGCGCTGGTCGGAAAGGTAGTCGACGCCAACGAGCTCATCGAAGAGAATGGCGTCATGGTGCGTAAGCCCATTGCCGAGGCCGAAGTTAAGATTGGCGCCAACGGTATTTCGGTATTCACCGATGCCAATGGGGAGTATCGTTATGACCTCAACGCCAAGCTTATGCGTAACAGTTTGCCCTATACCGTTAGCGTAGTTAAGGACGGCTACGTGTTGAGCACCACGCAGATCCGCTTCCAGGACTTCATGTCTCGCTGCCAAAGTGGGCAATGCCTGAATACTAACACCAGCATTCTGGCTGATTTCGCCATCACGGCGAAAAATGATAATCTGAGCGGCATCGATAATGCATCGGCTTCTACGGTTGAATTCTCACAGCCCTGTATTTTCCAAAACCTGAAAACGCTGCCGGTTTCCGGTGATACCTACACCCAGATCACCAGCGGTTCTGAGGCGGAATACAGCATCACTTTTCCCGCCGGAACCTTTAACGGCACTCCGGTAGCCCAAATGACGCCCCTGAGCCCCGATCAGGTGCTTGGTCAGCGCGCACTGGAAGCTCCGCTTAAGATGTTCGATCTGCAATTCGAAAATCTCAATAGCCGGAGCAGCGAAGCCATCACGGTTTCCTTCGGCCCGGACTACGTTACGCCTTCCGGCAGCGGCTTTGGCTTCTACAGCTACAATGCCGAAACCGATACCTGGGATGCAGCAGACGCCAATGTAAGCATGGCTTCCGGCGTCGTTTCCGTGGAAATGCAAGCGGCTTCCGGCCAGTACCTCGTTACCGACAAAGGTCAGACGGTTGAACTTACCGGGGATGAAGTCGACCAACTCTACGACGCAGAGTGCAACGTAGACCGCATGGATTTCGAAGGTAATATCCATTCCGATGATTGGGTGGAAAATTCCAATTGCTTGTGCAGCGCTACGCGTTCCTTCGAGTCTACGCACAACTGGTACGTTAATTTCCCGAAAAATCCCCGGATGCTGGAGCCCATGGAGCAATCAGACGTCATGTCTACCGATCACATTACGCGTCTGTTGAACTTGCCGGTTTCGGCCATTCGCTTCGAACCGCTCTCCGAAGAGTTTGCCGGCACCCTCCCGCGCTGCCATGCCGAAACCAACCATATTTTTTACCGCGACCGCGTTCTGGAAGGCACCTACAACGGCGAGCCTTTTAAGATCAATATCAACGCGGGCTGCTCCAGCTGGATGACCGTGGATGTGTGCACGTACCCGACGGA
>CAYWHT010000333.1:0-4584 GCA_964458135.1 uncultured Saprospiraceae bacterium
ATTTACAGGCCCGGTATTTCGATGAAATCCGGGTGAGCGTAGTACCCGGCCCCTCCAATAACGCACCGCCCGTCTATAAAATCATCCTGGGTAAATTCGCCGAAAGGCAACAAGCCGATAACTACCGTAAGAACCTGCAACAGAAGTACAATATCGAAGGCTTTGTGATCGACTTTTCCCAAAAATCGTATCCCTCTTCCGGTCAGTAATACCCGTGGAGTGGGAGGATGGCGGTTATTCAAATAGTTTAATTTAATTTCATCAAGGAACCTATTTATGCGACGAATCACATTGGCCATCATTGGTGCGGGATTAATGCTACTTACGAGTTGTGTCTCTTCCGATAAGTTCCAGAGCGTCAAAGAAGAAAATGAACGGCTTAGCGAGCAGGCCGCCGAAGCGGACTCCCTCGAACAAGCCATCGGTTTGCTCCAGGAAGAAAACCGCCGCCTGGAAAATTACTACCAGCAGGATTTGATGCAACTGGAAAACCTGATCCAAACCAACCGGAGCCTCAATGCCGCCTACAAAGATTTAAAAGAGGATTATCAACAACGGCTGGAAAACTTCAAATCGATTTCTTCTACTTCCTCCTACGAAAAACTCAACCTGACCGAACAGATCGCCGCCTACAAGGCGGAGCTGGCCCGCAAAGAACGCTACATTTCCAGTTTGGAATTGGAGTTGGCTCGCAAAGAAGACCAGCTCGGGCGGGCCCAGTCTTTCGGTGCGCGCGGGTATAATGAAGATCTCGCCGAGAGAGACCGCGCCATCCGGCAGTTGCGATCAGAACTGGAACGTAAAGACGCCATTATTCAGGACATCCGCAACAGCCTGACGGAAGCCATGCGCGACTTTTCGCGCAGTGAGTTCTCCATTACGGAAGAGCGGGGGCAGCTCATGGTCTCCATGAGTCAGCAATTGCTATTTCGCAGCGGCAGCAACAAACTCGATCGTGACGGACGACGGGCCATACGACAGCTAGCGCAGGTTTTGCGCAACAATCAGGATATCGATATCATCGTGGAAGGACATACCGATACGGATGGGGAGACCGGTGAGAATTGGGACCTGAGTGTGCTGCGCGCCACCACCGTGGTCAAAGAACTGACGGATAACGGTGTTGATCCCCGTCGCCTTACCGCCTCTGGACGCGCTTTCTACGAGCCCGTAGCATCCAATAGCAGCGCCTCGGGCAAGGCCCAAAACCGGCGTACGGAAATCATCATCACCCCTAAATTGGAAGAGCTGATGGACTTGGTTAAACCCTGATAAGTCAACCCACCAAATGATTACTCCAAACAAAACGTCCAACCATATGAGAAAACGCTTACTAATTCCCAGCCGTTTGAAAATGACGCCTCTGCTACTCTTTATGCTGATCGACCTATCGGCCTGCTGGTCTTCCAAAACTTCCTCCAAGCTGGAGGAAGTCGATAAAATAGTAGCGCTCAACCAGGGGCCCTGCTTCGGCCGTTGCCCAATCTACACCTTGACGGTATATCAAAAAGGGCTGGTCACCTACGAAGGAGAACGCAATACCGATCGCTTGGGAAAGCATTTCAAGGAGATTTCACAGGAGCAATACGAAGCCATCCTCCAACTCTGCGAGGCCATCAAATGGGAACAACTGCAACGAGCCTATTCTAGCCCCTATCCGGACTTGCCAACCATTAAAATCACTTATTTCGGTAATCAGGAAGCAAAGGCCGTAATCGGCAAGGGCCCCGACGGTCGGCCCGAAAAAGTGATCGAACTCCAGGATAAGCTGATGGCCATCGCCCAAAACGCCAAAGGATGGGAACAACAGGACAGCGCTAAGGACAATCTGCCGGGCAATGTGATTGCCGACGAAATTATCGTACAATTTGACCGGGATCTCGACGCCGAGGCGTGGGCCCAGGAATTCAGCGATCAGGGCCTGCAGGTGATCCGTAGTCTCTCCCCTTCCGGTCAGTATTGGTTGATGACCTACGACCGCAACCGTATTGCTCCCCAAGAGATGTTAAGACAATTGCGCCGACATCCCGACGTATTCGGAGCGGAGTTTAATAAGCGGTTGGAACAACGCGGTAATTGATCCTTGTAGAGCAGCCTGCGTAAGAAAGGATTTTTTAGGCTGAGCGTGCTGGTTGATGGGTGCTTTACCCGGAATTAGCGATCTTCCGGGCCGCCTTGCTCCTCCAGTTCGGTCTGGGCGGCTTCCCAATCTTCCATGACCAATTCCAGTTCTTCCTGCTTTTTGCGGTAGGCCTTCATGTATTTTTCCGCTTCGGGATCCTCGTAAAATCCGGGCGCCGCCATTTTTTCCTCCATTTCGGCGATGGCGGCTTCCAGCTTTTCAATTTTTTTCTCTGCGTTCTGAACGGTGCGCAGTAGCTTTTTGCGGGCTTCAAAGGAAAGGGCGTCGCCGTTGGCGGGCGGCTGGTCGGCGGCTGGGGCGACGGCGGTCCCGTTCTTGCGCAGTTCCACGTCGCGCATGTTGTCCAGTTGGCGCTTTTCGAGAAAGGCGTTGACATCACCTGGGTATTCGTGCAGTTGCCGGTTGCGGAATTCGACGGTGCGGTTGGTTAGTCCAGCGAGGAATTCCCGGTCGTGAGAAACGACGATCAGGGAGCCGTTGTAATCTTTTAGCGCTTGCTTGAGGATATCTTTGGAGACGATATCGAGGTGGTTGGTGGGTTCGTCCAGCACCAACAAATTAAAGGGATGCAGCAAGAGGCAGGCCAGGGCAAGGCGGGCGCGTTCTCCTCCCGAAAGCACCGATACTTTCTTTTCCACGTCTTCTCCGCTAAACATAAATGCACCGAGAATGGTGCGCGCTCTGGGGCGCGTTTCGGGTGGAGCTTCCTGCTCCACAGTTTCGAGCAGGGTGGCTGTGGTGTCCAACTTTTCGGATTGGTTTTGCGCGTAATAGCCGATTTGCACATTGTGGCCGAGGCGCAATTCTCCTTCGGTTAGCTTCAGGGCATCGACGATAATCTTGGCCAGAGTCGTCTTTCCCTGCCCATTTTGTCCAACAAAAGCAACGCGATCACCGCGATCCAGTTTGAGGTCTACGCGTTTGAGCACGAGCTTGTCTCCGTAGCTTTTGGTCAGGTTGCGGCCGTTGACGACGATGTCTCCCGAACGAGGCGCGGGCGGGAAATGGAGCCGCATGGCCGCGGTATCGGCTTCGTCCATCTCGATGCGCTCCATACGGTCGAGCTGTTTTTGCATCGACTGGGCCATCTTGGTTTTGGTGGCTTTTGCCATAAAGCGGTTGATGGTCCTTTCCTTTTCCGCGATGACCCGTTGCTGGTTCTCGTAAGCCTGGCGCTGTTTTTCCCGGCGCTCTTCGCGCATGTGGACAAACTTGCTGTAAGGGGCTTTGTAGTCAAATATTTTTCCCAGCTCTACTTCCACGGTGCGCCCGGTGACGTTATCGAGAAATTCTTTGTCGTGAGAAATGATGATCACCGCGCCGCTGTAGGTTTTGAGAAAATGCTCCAACCAGATGATGGATTCAATATCGAGATGGTTGGTGGGTTCGTCCAGCAAGAGGTAATCCGGACGCCGGAGCAGCATTTTGGCCAACTCCACCCGCATTTGCCAGCCCCCACTCAATTCGTCGGTCAGGCGGTGCAAATCTTGGTTGGTGAACCCTAATCCGGCAAGCACTTTTTCGGCTTTGGCCTGGGTAGCATCCCCACCCAACAATTGGAAGCGGTCATTGAGGTCGCTAAATTCCTGTATCAAGTTGGTGTAGGCCTCGCTTTCGTAATCGGTGCGGGTGGCAATGGCTTCGTTGATCTCCTGGATGCGTCGCTCGAGTTGACGGACCTCTTCGAAGGCCGTCAGGGTTTCTTCCAGCACCGTCTTGCCTTTGGGAATGTTCATTTCCTGATGCAGAAAACCCAGCGTTGACTCGGAGGGGCGACTGATATTGCCTTCATCAGGCGTTTGGTGTCCGGCGATAATTTTCAGCAAAGTCGACTTACCCGCACCGTTGCGCCCAACCAGCCCGACCTTGTCGCGTTCACCGATTACCAGGTTGATGCGGTCGAGCAGGATGCGATCACCGTATTGAACGTATATATTCGTAGCTGAGATCATATCTTAAAACAATCAATAAACTTTTTTACTTAGCACTAATTCTCCGGGCGCTGTAATGGTTCCGCAAAGCTAAGGATGTTTACTTGGCTTTTTCAAGGGTGAAACCGAAAGTGGCGCCCAAATTGGGCGTGGAGCGTACGTTGATGGTTTGCTGGTGCGCCTCGATGATGTGTTTGACGATGGATAGGCCGAGGCCGGAGCCCCCCTGGGTGCGGGAGCGGCTTTTATCTACCCGGTAGAACCGGTCGAATACGTGGTTCATATGTTTTTTGGGAATACCGATGCCATTATCGGCGATCTCG
Organism: uncultured Saprospiraceae bacterium; assembly: GCA_964458135.1. Classification (GTDB taxonomy): domain Bacteria; phylum Bacteroidota; class Bacteroidia; order Chitinophagales; family Saprospiraceae; genus CAYWHT01. The sequence goes on from CAYWHT010000333.1 coordinate 4,398, forward strand.
ATCAGCACATTTTTATCCATATCGTAAAAGCCGATTTTGGTATGGCCGTTTTCCTTGCCGTATTTGATGGAATTGTGCACCAGATTGATCAACACCTGACGGACGCTCTCCCGGTCGGCGCGCACGCGGTAGGAACTGGAAGCCCCATCTTTAAAGAATAGAGCGACATTTTTTTCTTTGGCTTTCA
>CAYWHT010000333.1:4594-5400 GCA_964458135.1 uncultured Saprospiraceae bacterium
ATGACTTCTTCGGCCAGGGCTTTGATATCGAAAGATTGCATTTCCAGGATCAGATCACCGGATTCAAGCCGGGAAATGGCCTCCAGATCTTCCACGATGGTTTGCAGGCGTTCGAGATTGCGGGTGGCTTTTTGCAAGAATGCTTTATTGATGGAATCGTCTTCCAATCCGCCATCCAATAAGGTATGCAGGTAGCCCTGGATGTTGAAAATGGGGGTTTTGAGCTCGTGGGAGATGTCGCCCACAAATTTGCGGCGGTATTTGGCCCAGGATTTATACTTATCTAGTTCTTCTTGTTGTGAATTGGCCCAATGGGCTACTTCCCGTTCTACCTCTTCAATAATATTGCGATTGATGTCGATGGTCTTTGCACTTTTGCGCGAGGAGACTTTTTGTTGATGTATTGACTTGTAGATCAGCTTGATTTTTCGGTAGATATAAGTTTTGAGATAGAAAATGATGATGGCGTAGGTAGCGCCGAAAACGCAAACGATGGAAATGACAAAGGCTGCCCATTCGGCCATGCCCCACCGCATCCAATAGACGAGAAAAAAGGTAATGCCGGCCGCTCCCGTGATAAATATTGAAGAAAAAATAGCGATTTGCTGGGGAGTGGGGTTTTTCACCATTTAAAATTCAAATTTGTACCCGATTCCTTTGATGGTCTTGATGTATTGATCCCCGATCTTTTCGCGCAATTTACGGATGTGCACGTCGATTGTCCGGTTACCCACAATAACGTCGGTTCCCCAGACTTTGTTAAAAATCTCTTCCCTGGAAAAGACTTTTCCCGGTTTAGAGACCAG
>CAYWHT010000334.1:0-429 GCA_964458135.1 uncultured Saprospiraceae bacterium
AACTAAAATAGTGGTGCTCAAATTGTCGGGGGTTTTGAAAATCCTGATCCGAAAATTCCGGAAATAAAACCCCCAACAAACCGTCGAGCCAATTGCATACCAAGCTGGGGGAGGGGACGCGCTTGGCGTCGTGGTGGGCCCGGTATAATTCTTCGATAAAATGTCTTTCCATGGGACAATGTATGTACGTTTCTTCATTTAATGAGCCAGAAGACGGAAAAGTTGTCAACGCGGGCGGATTATCGCCCAACCGTTTGCAGGGTGACCCGCCGGCCTTTTTGCAACGATTCTGCGTTGAAATCAATTCCAATTGTGCCCACGAAAATGCGGTTTGCGGAAACATCGAGTTGTTCGAGGTAATTTTTTACCGTCTGCACCCTTTGCCGGGCCAATTCTATATTTTGTTGTGCATTACCCCTTGGGTCGGCG
>CAYWHT010000334.1:439-1920 GCA_964458135.1 uncultured Saprospiraceae bacterium
TCAAACGAATGCCTAGTTTTGGGTTCCGGAACAACGCCTGGGCGAACCCCAGGGCGATATCTTTGGCCATCGGCGTCAAGTTGGCGGAGCCGGTATTAAAATAGATGCTGGATTGCTCGGTGGCGACCGGCGCCGGCTCGGCAGTCGCAGCCGGCTGGTTCGCCCTTATCAGGCGGCTTTCCAGGCTATCGATTTTGGCGTTGAGTTGTTCTGTGGCTCGCTGATTTTGCTTCATCATCTGGCGCAGCGCTTCTTCACGCGACCGCTCGGCTTTGGTTCGTGCTTGTTCCCGCTCCAGTTGCTGTTGACGAAGCTGCTCGCGCAATTGCAGGATCTCGGGCTCCAGCTGTGGTTGTTCCCTTGTAGCGGTATCCGTAGGTGGGCTAGCTTCTTTTTGCAGGTAACCCTCCAACAACAGGGATTGCAGATAATCGACTTGAGTGCTGAGCATTTCAACCCGTTGGTTCGTAGCGCGCTGCAAGCTGTCGGAAGGACTGTACGCGCTTACTTGGGGGGTAACAGGCAGGGCGTTTAGTTGACGCTGTAATCGTGAAACGGCATCCAGGTAAGCTTCATCGGAAAGTTCTTCGTCGGTGAGGTCGGATTGCAATTGGGCGATCGTGGCGTTCAGCGATTGCCGTAAGGCGTCGATTTCTCCCTGGTATTGTTGGTAATCGACCGTGTCTCTGACTTCCGGCCGGGCATCCGTTCTTTGGAGCTGCAATCGCAATTGGTCAACCGTTTTTTGCAATTGATTCAATTGACGATTAGTGGCCAGGTACTGTTCAGAGAGGAGGGAATCGCGCATATTCAACCGGCGGTAAAGCGCTGCCACGTCCTGGCCGGTTGGAGCGCCGGCCGGCAAGCGACTCGTATCGGGAGCGGCCGTTGGAGGAAGCGGGGTTTCCGGCAGCCCGGAGCGCAGGGTGTCGGCTGGAGCGGGAGAGGTGTCTATTGGAGCGGGATCCAGGCCGGCGCTGTCTGTAATGACCGTATCCCCGGCCGTGGTGTCGGGCGCTGGAATGATCATGGACGCGGTATCGGTAGTCGTGCTGTCGATGTTGGGCGCTTCCCGCAAGAGGGTGTCCGTCCTACCTACGGTATCGCCTTCGGCGGGAACCGGCATTGTGGTCAGGATAGTCGTATCGAGGCGCTCCGGCTGTGGAGCCAGGGTGTCGGCAGCGGGCCGCTGCTCCCTGGGCCCCGTTGCAGCCGTGTCCGGTATAGCGACTGGCTCGAGGGTGCGCGTGGTGTCGATAGGTGTAGACGCTAGCGTGTCGGCGGGCGCCGCGGAATCCATCGCTCCGCGGTAAGCAGCTTCCCCGGGTAGGGGCAGCTCCCCCGTACGAATGGCGGGTGCGAAGAAGGCTTCCCGCCGTCGCCCAAAGTTGTAATGAAGCGAAACGGAGGCGAAGTGATACAGGTCATTGCCTTCGCGGCTGCCGCGTTCGAGCTGGGATATGTAGGAGACCGACACGCCC
>CAYWHT010000334.1:1930-5384 GCA_964458135.1 uncultured Saprospiraceae bacterium
GCATAAGCCCTTTGCGGGTCCTCTACGGATTCCGGAAATTGCCCGCTGACGTCGTCGAGGTAATCGGTTTGGGTGAAATGCCACAAATATTCCAGGTTGAGATTCAGGCGATCCAGTACCCTGAATTTCAATCCCAAACCCGCTACCGGAGTAAAAACGGCCGTCTCGTAATCTTCCCCTTCGGTATTGAGGGCGGTGAGGTTGGTCTCGTAGCGGCCGTCCTGTTCGATAATGGTTGCCTGGTCATTATCTGGAGGAAGGTCGCGAATAGTACCGTCGGGCCAGTAGTAGTACCGTTGATCCTGCCGGGGGCCGTGGTATAAATCGCCCCGCACGACAAAATCGGTGAGGCCGACGCCGGCCTTGAGGTAAGGCGCGAAGAAAGCGTCCCGGGACAGTATCCGGTCGTTATCGAAATGAAAAGTCAGATAGAGCGTGTAATTATCGATTTCGGTTTTGGCGTTGAGGGAGCGGCCGAAAAAGGGTTGCTCCAATTGAAGTTCGTTATCCCAGTTGATGGCCCGGTCATTGGCCAGGAAATTGCCGTGGCTATAAAGAAAGCCCAAAGAGAAGGCATTGGATAGCCGGCCTTCCAGGCTGAGCCCGTAGGTTTCGAAATCGATATTGTCCAGGGGTTGGATTGTCTTGCGCGTCGGCTGTAACAGGCGGTATTCGTCGGTGAGGTCACCGTAGTAAACCATCAAACCACCGTAAGCGCCCAGCCGCCAGTTGAATTGGTCTTGCTGCCCCCAGAGCGAAGCGGTGGCGCCTACCGTAAATAATAGTGCGATAAGGTATTTCATGGCAGAAAGAATTCTTATGAGCAAATCGGCTCGTTACGCTTTATTGATCCAGTGATAGCGAGATGTTGATCTTTCCGCTTAGTCCGATGAAAGGGCGAACGAAGATTTCGGTCTTATCTCCATTTACGTTGCCACTTGCGAATTGCTTTTCCAGGAGGGTAGCGCCGGCGTTGAGGTGTACAAAGCTGAAAAGCTGATAGTCCAGGCCCGCGTAGATGGGGCGGTTGAAGATTGGGCCGGAAATGGTGTTGTTTTCATCATCCTTAAATTCCTGCAGGAATACCCCAGCATTCAGATTGGCGTTTTGAAAAAAGGCCGGCGCGCGGGAGCTGGTGGCCAGGGGGAATCCGATTCCCAGATAGGCCGCGTCACCGAAAGAATCCAGCCCGTCGAGCTTATCATCGAGAAATATCCCGCCGTAGCCGGCATGCAGGGAAAAGTAAGTGTCTTTGCTCTCGGTGGCGTAATCATCAATGTAACGGCTGTCCGACAGCAATACGAGCTCCTGGTTGAGGAGGAAGCGCAATTCGGACCGCTGAAGTTCCAGGAGCCGGGTAATGTTTCTTTCCAGCGCCGTGGCTCGTTGCTGCCGTTTTGTTCCCGCAGCGGTTTCCCTATTGGATAAATTTAGGCGGGCTTTATCCAGGCTTTTGAGCTGCTGCCGAACGATGTCGGAGAAGCCCGGGAAATCGATGCCGGTACGGCTGCGGTACATGCGCAACCCCATACGCACGAGATCGTTCAGATCCCGAATGATGGCCCCTTCCTTCTTGCTGAGCACCAAACGGTCTTTTTTGGTTTGGATAACCTGATAGAGATAAGCCTCCAGGTTAGTGGATAATTGACGGAAAAGCTCTTGTCGCTCCTCCGGGCTCACCGGTTGGTAAAAGAGGATGGAAAGATCGTATTCCTTCGATCCGCGAAGTTTGTAATTGATCGGTAGAGAGAATTCGTTGCCCGTGCGGTTGTAGGGCTTTTTCCAAAGCGCCTGCGTCAGGGGTTCGCGCCTCTCTTTGCCCTTGTAAGAATAAATGCGTATTTCCACCATCTCCACCCCGGGGGGCGTGGCGCCGGTAATCATCAGCGGCTTATCGGCAGGCAGGGGCTGATTTTCCCCAAACAGATTTTTTTCGTAGTTGTAGGTCACGGTGGCGTATTGTCCGTAGGCGATATTCGGTGTATGGAGCAAACATGCGATCAGTGCGGTGATGGCGTAGCCAATGGCTTGGTTCATAACTAGGAATGATTGAACCCGGATGATGCATGAATTGATCTATTACGCGGCGCCATTCCTGGCCGTCCTCGTCATTCGCTGCTCAACGTATCCAGGGCGCGGCTCATTCCTGCGAGCGACCAGGCCTGACCATCATTTGCGCCGCTCCCTAGAAAAACTCATGCATCATCCGGGTGAAAATTCTTAAAATAGGTGTGGACGTCGCTCGTCAGCCGACGCCCACTTCAAGGATGAGACGTTTACCGTAGTAATCCGTCACTTATTTTTTCCAGGCCGGAACATTTATTTAACAGCTAACATCCCTCACTTGTGCGCTTTGGAGGGCGGGCGCCTATTGCGGGCCTTTTTCAGTTTTGACCGGGCTTGTGCGGTTTTGGCGGTGGGTATTGGGCAGCGAGATGTGGTGTTTATCCATAAATGACTGGAGTGCCTCGTGCTCCTGTATTGCCCGGATCAGCGTTTCGGCCTGCTCGTAGGATTTTTTTTCCTTAATGATTTTCAGGCTTTTAATCTTTTCCCCTCCGTCGTCTTTGCCCCAACTCCATTCACCGGAGAGCGGCTTACGGTAGGAATGGACTCCGGGTTGCTGGGGCAGATCCAGAAACTCGAATACCCTCTTCGTAACTTTTTCCGGTTGGGCTATTAAATCTACGTACCGGACCCAGTGGTGGGGCGCCCCCTGCTGTTCTACCCGGCTTAAAATATTTTGGTAGGTGCCTAACCAGTAATCGATGAGTTGCTGGATGGATTTTTGCGACTTCTGGCGCTTTTCCATCATGTCCTGGATGGAGCGTATCGTATCTAAAGGATTACGGACAAGCACAATAACTTTTAAAGGCAGGTTGGGGAGCTTGGGATAGCTCTGGTAGTTAAATAAAAAGGAAGGCCTTTTAATCAAGACAATGGGGCTGGCGGCCAGGCGGTGGAACTTGTAATAAAGTTCGTAACGATTTCCAGAATGATGAAAACTCTTTTCATTCAGATGGTCGATTTGGGGGGCTTCCGCCAATAAGGCTTTAAATAAGGTGGAGCCGCAACGCATGGAGGAAAGGATTAATACAATTTGCTTCCTATTGGTGTAAAATAGAATAAATCCTACAATGGTGTTCTTGACCTTGGAAAGGAGTTTCTTGGGTTTCATTGGGTTGAAAATGGATTTGATTAAATGATTTTAATGACTAATTCTCGAGGACGCAAGCCAAACAAGCTCTAAGTAGAAATACAACTATTCACCACCGAGTAAATAAGGGGGATGCCTAAATTACAACAGTAAAAAATAGATCTCAGAAATAGTGGGTGACGAAGGCCTGCAGAGTAGGGGGGGCGTTGTGTTTACTTCCTCCGTGACACAATTCTAATAAGGAACCCATTGCGGGTTTAGTAGTTGGCCTACAAATTGCATTTTTTTGATTATACT
>CAYWHT010000335.1:0-5382 GCA_964458135.1 uncultured Saprospiraceae bacterium
GTGCGGGTCTGGGCGTACCGGAAATTGATGATGAAGGAGTAGCCCCGAGTATTGGCGTCGGTCTTGGCTTTGATGTGGGGCTGTCCGATTTGCTTACGCTCTCTCCCCTGGCTACGATCCGGTACTATCCCTCCACGGAATGGGAAGGCCTGAACGGTGAAAATGTCAACCTGGCGATTCGTTCGGCCGAATCCGGTATTTGGCAATTCCTGATAGGGATTCGCCTCGGGTTCCGAACCGATCAAACTTGAGCCTATTCTAAACTCGTAAGTCAGCACCAAATAATTTTTTGATTACCAATATATTACATCTCCGCCTCTCCTAGCTTGAGTCGTAACACCTCCTTTATTTTGGTTCGCCATTCCCCACTGCCCCGCTTACCTTTGGCTTTTGATTTTGGATTTTGCCCGTCCTCCTTCGTCGGCCGGGTAAAGATTTTGGAATGAGAGCTAATAGGTGCTTTTGGTTGATAACGGTTCAAGCATGCAGGAACTCAACAAGTACAGCAGACGCATCACACAGGATGACTCCTTACCCGCCGCGCAGGCCATGCTGCACGGCATCGGCCTGAGCGATGAGGATTTAAAAAAGGCGCAAGTCGGCATTGTCAGTACCGGATGGGAGGGCAATACCTGCAATATGCACCTCAACGACCTTGCCGGGGAAGTCAAGGCCGGCGTGAACGAACAGGACCTTATCGGCCTGATTTTCCACACGATCGGCGTCAGCGACGGCATGTCGATGGGCACGGAAGGCATGCGTTATTCCCTGCCCTCGCGCGATATCATCGCCGATTCCATCGAAACGGTGGCCTCCGCCCAGTGGTATGACGGCCTCGTTACCGTGGTGGGCTGTGACAAGAATATGCCCGGCGCCATGATGGCCCTGGGGCGCCTCAACCGCCCCGCCCTTCTGATGTACGGCGGCACCATCAGCCCGGGTTGCTACAAGGATCAAAAGCTCGATATCGTATCGGCCTTCGAAGCTTTGGGGAAACGCATTTCCGGACAGATGGACGAGGCCGACTTCCGCGGCGTCATTCGCCACGCTTGCCCGGGTCCCGGCGCTTGCGGCGGCATGTACACCGCCAACACCATGGCTTCGTCCATTGAAGCCATGGGCATGAGCTTGCCGTTCAATTCTTCCATCCCGGCCAATAGTCCGGACAAGAAGGAGGAAAGCCGGCAAATCGGGACTGCTATCCGTCATCTCCTGGAGCGAGATATCAAGCCCCGCGACATCATGACCCGCGAGGCCTTCGAAAACGCCATCCGGCTCGTTTTGGTGCTGGGCGGTTCCACCAACGCTGTTTTACACTTGCTGGCCATGGCCCGTAGCGTGGAAGTTCCGCTTTCGCTTTCCGACTTTCAAAGCCTCAGCAACGCAACCCCTTTCCTGGCCGATCTCAAGCCCAGCGGCAAGCACGTTATGGAAGACTTGTACGGTGTAGGCGGCGTTCCGGCCGTGATGAAGATGATGCTGGAAGAAGGACTGCTCCACGGCGATTGCCTGACCGTAACCGGCAAAACGGTGGGCGAGAATTTGGAGGCGGTAGCCCCGCTCGCCGCCGGTCAGGCCATCATCCATCCCGTCAGCCAACCCATCAAAGTCAACGGGCATCTGCAAATCCTCCACGGCAACATCGCCCCCCAGGGCGCCGTGGCCAAGATCACCGGCAAGGAAGGAGAGCGATTCACCGGCCGCGCCCGCGTTTTTGACGGCGAAGTGGCCGCCAATGAAGCCATCCGCAATCGCCAAATTCAGGCCGGCGACGTCATCGTGATTCGCTACTGCGGCCCCCGGGGCGCTCCCGGCATGCCCGAAATGCTCAAGCCTACTTCCGCCATCATGGGCGAGGGTTTAGGCGGCAAAGTGGCCCTCATCACCGACGGGCGCTTCTCGGGCGGCACCCACGGCTTCGTCGTCGGGCACATCACTCCCGAAGCCCAAAACGGCGGTTTGATCGCCCTGCTCCGGGATGGCGATGAAATCACCATTGACGCAACGACCAACCGGATCGAGGCCCACCTAAGTGATAAAGCAATCGAAACGCGCAGCCGTAGCTGGCATGCTCCGCCGCTAAAGGCGCAAAGCGGCCTGTTGCGCAAATACGCCATGACCGTAGCCTCCGCCAGCGAAGGATGCGTCACCGATCAATTTAACGAACCGGCGCTCCACAAGGCGTCGACCCAAGAACATACGTAGTTATGACCCAACAGAATTTAAGCGCTCCCAACGAAGCAATTACCGGCGGAACCGCCACCGTTACCGAACGCATGAGCGGCGCCGAAGCCGTGTTGCGGTGTCTTTTGGCCGAAGGTGTCGATACGATTTTCGGCTATCCCGGCGGTGCCATCATGCCCGTTTACGATGCCCTTTTTCACTATCAGGACCGCCTGCGGCATATCCTGCCACGCCACGAACAGGGCGCTATCCACGCCGCTGAAGGCTACGCCCGCGTCACCCGGCGCACGGGCGTGTGCATGGCCACTTCCGGCCCCGGCGCCACCAACCTTGTCACCGGTCTGGGCGACGCCATGCTCGACTCTACGCCCCTGGTTTGCATTACCGGGCAAGTCCCTTACAAAATGCTGGGCTCCGACGCCTTTCAGGAAACCGATGTCGTCAATTGCACCATGCCGGTTACCAAGTGGAACTACCAAATCACTTCGGCCAGGGAAATTCCCGAGGTCTTCGCCAAGGCGTTCTACGTAGCCAACTCGGGACGGCCGGGCCCCGTAGTCATCGACATCACCAAGAACGCCCAGATGGAAGATACGGATTTTGTATACCGCCCCCAGCCGGTAGTGCGCTCCTACAAGCCCTACCACCGCCCCACGCCCCACGTCCTGGAGCAAGCCGCCGAATTGATCAATAAGGCCAGTAAGCCGCTCGTCCTGGCCGGACACGGCATCCAGATCGCCCACGCGCAAGATGCTTTCCGCCAACTCATCGAAAAAACGGGCATGCCGGTAGCCAGCACCATCCACGGATTGTCCACCCTGCCTTCCGACCATCCCCTGCACGTAGGCATGCTGGGCATGCACGGCAACTACGGGCCCAACCTGAAACAAAACGAATGCGATGTCCTGATCGCCGTCGGCATGCGCTTCGATGACCGCGTGACCGGCAATCTGGAACGCTACGCCAGGCAGGCCAAAGTCATCCACATTGAAATCGATCCTTCGGAAATCAATAAAAACGTACACGCTCACGTACCCATCTTATCCGACGCACGCCTCGCGCTTGAAGGGCTATTACCCCTGGTTGCGGAACGCCGCCACCCCGAATGGCTAGCCGAATTCCGGGCCTGCGACCAGATCGAATGGGAGAAAGTTATTAGCCGGGACCTTTCGCCTAGCCCGGAAGGTCTGATCCGCATGGGCCTGGCCGTCAAGGAGGTCAGCGATCAGACTTATGGGCAAGCCATCGTCGCCACCGACGTCGGGCAACACCAAATGGCGGCCGCCCGCTATTACAACTACCAAAGCACCAACCAATGGGTGTCTTCGGGAGGCGCCGGCACCATGGGCTACGGGCTGCCGGCCGCCTTCGGCGCCAAACTGGCCCATCCCGGGCGGGAAGTGCTAGCCTTCATCGGCGACGGCGGTTTCCAGATGACGCTGCAGGAGCTCGGTATGTGCGCGCAATGGAACGTCGGCGTCAAGATCATCTTGCTCGATAACAACTACCTGGGCATGGTGCGGCAGTGGCAGCAGCTGTTTTTCGATCGCCGCTATTCTTCGGTATCACTGCAAAATCCCGATTTTATTCGAATTGCGGAAGGCTTCGGGGTGACGGGCCAAACCATCAACACCGCGGAAGAACTATCCCGCGGCGTCAAAACGATGCTCGATCACGATGGCCCCTATTTATTACATGTCCGGGTGGAAAAAGAGGATAATGTCTTTCCCATGGTGCCCTCCGGTTGCGCCGTAGACGAAATCGTATTGGAAAAAGAAGGCTAAGCCCGATCACCCATGAACCAGGAATACACCATCACCGTCTTTACCGAGCACCAAACCGGCTTACTATCCCGGGTGGTGTCCATCTCTTCGCGGCGGCACATCAATATCGAAAGCCTGACGACTTCCAAGTCGTCTTCCCCCGATATTCATCGCTTCACCATTGTCGTAAATACCGATGAAAGCATGGTGCGCAAACTCGTCGGCCAGTTGGAAAAGCAGATCGACGTGCTCAAAGCTTTCTACTACGAGCGCAGCGAAATTGTCTACCAGGAAATTGCGCTGTACAAGGTGCCCACCCAAATCTTTTCCAACAGCGCGCGCGTGGAAGAGCTCGTTCGCTCCCACAACGCCCGCATCCTGGAAATCGAGCCGGAATATACCGTCATTGAAAAGACCGGGCATCAGGAAGAAACAGAGAGATTGCTGGAAGACCTCAAACAGATCGGGATTTACGAATTTGTGCGCTCCGGGCGGGTGGCCATCGTCAAGCCGATGGAGCAGCTAAACAGCTATTTAAAGTCTCTGCAGCAGGAAGGGGAAGGCTGATCCGAAGCCCTCCTTTTATAGTCTGACAACGCAAGATTTGTGAATGCTGACTGGCTCTTTTTAGCTTCGCTGATCGTCGCTTTGCTCCTCGGCGTTTCGCCTGGCTGCGTTGAAAAGCCTCGATCTAGCCCCGGCTATACCTGCGTTTTTCGCCCCCGACGCTTGCGGTCGGGATCCAGACTTGCCCGCCGAAAAAATAGCGGCGTCCTATTTGCACCAATCTCATGTTGTCAGACTATAACCGATTTACAAGCCTTATGGGTATCTTAACACTTCTTCCATAGGGGGGCGCCGCTTTCCGGTCTATCCAATAGGTAAACTTTTTATCCACTTACCAAACGGATGACCATGAAAGCAATCTGCCAATTCTTAATGATTTTGTTCTTTTTCTTTTCCTCGCAGCTGAGCGCCCAAAATCAGAGTAATAGTAATGGCGGCGGCATCGGCGTTCGCGCCGGGGTGCACGTTTCGCAGCTCCAAGACAGGGGCGACGAGCTCTTTAGCGGCAATCACAGCGGCTTCTTTGTGGGCCTTTTTCGCGAGTCCAATCTGGCGCCCTTTCTCAAGTTCTCTTCGGGCCTCGAATACTACCAAAACGGCTCGCAGGAAGGCGGCAATCAGGTGGAATTGGGCTACGCCTCCATTCCGTTGAGCCTGACGGCCAAAATTGGTCCGCTCTACCTACTGGGCGGCGTCAGCGGCGCCCTGCGCATTCGCACCGACAATGATTTTGCCCTGCCCGACTTCAAGGGCGGCGGTGGCGATTACAACCGTTTTGACGCCACCACCTTCCTCGGCGGCGGCGTCAACATCCTCTTTCTCGGCCTTGATATCCGGTACCATTGGGGGCAGGTGGATGTGACGGAGG
>CAYWHT010000336.1:0-5378 GCA_964458135.1 uncultured Saprospiraceae bacterium
TTCGCTTTATTTCACAGGGCGGGCAGTTTGGCTTCGCAGTAGATGAATTCATGCACAATCCGGGTTAGATCTTACAAAGGTAGGCATCCGGTGCAGTTTCTACAAAAACCAAATTGCCGACTCTTCCAAATGCCCACAAAAATAGGGCCGCCTCCTATCCGGTCGGCTTAGAGCTCGTTTGGATTTTGCTTTTGAGGCGAACACCGTCAAATCTTTTGCTGAACAAGGCGCTCATTCGAGGATGGGGCCCGTACCCCATCCTTGAATAGAGCATAGCCCGGGCTACGTGACCGAAGAGCAACGCAGTGCAGCACAAAATTTGGCAAGAGCAACCAAAAAGATAAAATCCAAACAAGCTCTCAGCTTCCCGGAGAAGAAGACGGCCCCAAGGGTCACATCACGATTTAATGTGAGGGCTTGGCCTGGTAATGAGTAAAAATTTCGTACCCTGTTTTTGTTGGATAGCCTTGAAAAATAATCAGATGCCTTTCCAACTACCAACTACCATTCAATCATTCATTAGGCTTGCGAAACTGCAGGATCCCCCAATTCAGGTAACCTTTTTTTCCGCCGTTAACCCAGTGCTGTAGGCCTTGCATCATTTTATCGATGTATTCCTTGCCGGAACGCTCGACGGCTCCGTCGTAGTTGGCTTTCAACTCTTGGTGCACGCGTCCGTAATGCGTGACCAGTTGCTCCGGCATTTCCTCGATGCGCACTTCTTCCCATCCGAGCTCGCGGGCGAGCTGGCGGTATAAGGCGACCGACCCCATTTCTTCCAGGTGAATGCGGTTCAGGATGGGATCCAAGACCCCCTCGGGGCAATCATCGGCCTGCATGGGATCGGTGAAGATGAAGTTTCCACCGAGCTTGAGTACGCGGTTGACTTCTTCCAGCACCTTGCGCTTGCGGTTACTGTGCAAGATAGAATCCTGGCACCAAACGACGTCGAAAGCGTTGTCCGGGTAGGGAAGCTCTTCAAAATTACCAGTCGTTACCTCGATCAAGTGATCCAGGCCCTGGGACTGGTTCTTTTCTCGGTTGCGCTCATTTTCCGTCTCACTGAGGTTGAGGCACTGCACCGGGCATCGGTAGTGAGCCGCGAGGTAGCGTGCGGAGCCGCCGTAACCCGCGCCGATATCCAGGACGCGGTCATTGGCGCTCAGCTGTAAGTGCTGGGCCATGCGCTCAACCGTCTTACGGCTGGATTCTCCGATGGGGGATTGCGGAGTGGCGTAAAGACCGACGTGGATGTCTTCTCCACCCCACACGCTGTGATAAAATTCATCCGCTTCGCGGCTATCGTAGTACTTTTTGGTGATTTCCACCAAATCTTCTTTATTCGCCATACGTCAACTTATTGGTTGCGGTATGCCTTTTCCGCAATGTGAATGAAATAGTCGGGCTCATCTTGCCGGAAGGTTTCCTTAAAATCACCGAAAGTGGTTACGCGCTGGAAGCCTACTTCGTACAACAGGTTGCGAACGTAGTCTTTGCGCAGGGGAAACATGTTGAGGTGATAGACCGACTTGTCGGGGAATTCGTAACGGAAACGGGCCAGCCCTTCGTCGATGTGCTCCGGATAGGCCGACACGTTTTTACCGGCGTAATAATAGGTGTGCTTGCACTCGAAGCCGTGATCCAGGATGGCGCCATAGTTGCGGTGGTCGATCATGAGCACGCCGTCGTGCTTAAGGGCCGAGTAGAATTCCGCCAGCGTCTTGCGACGATCGTTTTCGTCAAACAGGTGGGTGAAGGAGTTACCCAGGCAAATGGCGGCGTCGTAACGGCCTTTGAGGTCGCGATTCAGCCACCGCCAGTCCGCGTGTACGGTTTTGGGAATGAAGCCGCGCTTACGGGCATTTTCGAAAGCCTTGGCAAGCATGGTCGGGCTGCCGTCTACACTGGCCACATCAAAACCGGCGCGCAAAAGCTGTACCGTATGGTAGCCGGTGCCGGTGGCGCAGTCCAAAATGGTCTTCTTTTCCCGCTTCTTCAATTCCTTGATAAAGAAATCGTCTTCACCTTCCGCACGGGCATCCCAATCAATAAGGTCATCCCACTTTTCTACGAATCCGTGAACGTATTCCATTTGATAGTGATCCGTCTCGCGTACGGTGGTCGGATCTTCGCCGAAATGCTGGGTTGTCTTAGGTGATGCTTCCATTATAAATCGATTTTTTTTAAAAAATTCAACAGAAAAAAGTTGCTAACTCCCAAAGAATCAACAACTTTGGGCTATAAAGCTGTAAAACACTGATTATCAATTTCGAGTATTAGGTCAGGGCTTGCTATAAGATACTCATTTTTTCTTGATCCATGCCCCCTTTCCATAATTACTTTCTACAAGAACTTGTTTGATAAGGCCTGATTTTTCTTTGACCACAAAGCTAAGATAAACCAATGCAAGTCATAAATCCGAAGCAACCAAACTCGATAATAATTCAAATAAAAATTTGATTATCAATCTTTTAACAAGAACAGATCTCCGAAATCAAGTTGGAGCTAAAAGGCCTCGCTCAGCCTCTGCCACCAAACAAGCCTTATGGTAACAAATATTCGTTTGTACACAAAACATTCTCGAACTTTATTAGGCTGATTACGGACATTCTTTTTTGGAAGGATGGATGAAAAGGTGGGAAAAAACACATCCACCCATCCATTCAAAGATGGCGCACCGTCACCCGCAAGGCTCGCAATCCCTCCACCCCTTGCAGGCTATCCAGTTCCAGATCTTCCACCTCCTCGGTGAGGTAGCCTTCCGAGCGGAGGTAGTCAAAAAACTCCAGGTATTCGTTGCGGTCTTTGCGGTTGAGGTAGACCAGCGCGATTTTGCCCTGTTGGGTGAGGCGTTCCTTACCCCCTTCCACGTAGGCCTTGTCGATCCGTTTTTTGAGAATTTCGTAGCGCACGTTGTAGGCGCCGTCAACGTCGAACTGTTTTTCGTCCTGGCGGAAGCGAATATCGAGGGGATCGCTGTACACAAAGATGAGCTGGGCCGTTTCCAGTGGAATGGGTAATTGGAACTTGAGGGTTTCCAATCGCCGGACGATCTCGCACATATTGACGAGCTGCCAAAGGCGGAATTCCCGGAGATGGTGGTGGTAAAAGGGCCGCTTTTTCAGCAACGATTGCCCCAAATAGAGGTTGTACTCCACACCGTCGGTACTGTAGCGTTCAAAATAGTGGGGCAGATAGTGCTGCATCCGTTGGTTTTCCTTTTCCAGGTATTTGGCAATGGCGTCGTTGACCATGGCGATACTATCCTCGAAGGCCTTGCGCCTTTCGTACACAAATTCCAGGTGGCCGTCCAGGGCGGCAAAATAGTGCTCGATGCGCTGCCGCAGTTCCGGGCTTACCTCCTGCTTCAATGTTTTGAGGAAAGGATGCAAATCGGTGGCGAACAGCTCTAAAATACGAGTTTCGTCACTTGAGCTAAAGTGTTCTATTATTTTCTGGTTGAGCGCCCGCACTTTGGTTTGGTAATGCTTGATGAGATGGTCCTCTCTGGAAGCTTGCAGCCCCTGAAGAATGTTGAGCATCATCTCCAGGTTCGCGATCATGTCTTGCTGGATCAACTCATTGCGCCTTACCGAGGAGCTGACGATGTCGACCTGGCCATACAGCGGATAGACTTTTTTGAAGACGATGGGCTCCACGTCTATCCTGCCGGGGCAATCGGGCCGCTCCTTTTCGCGGAGCAGGTTGACGGAAGCTTCCCGGAAACGCCAGTATACGCTCGGATGAATATTGGTGAACTGCTGTTGCATGATGTCGCGGATGCGGTTTTCGAGTTCTTCCCGTTTACGGGCAAAACCGGCCGTCAGCAAGGGAAGTAATTCCTGCAACTTCAGGATCGTTTCCTGGCCGAAAATATCGGGTTCCGGCGCACCGAGCTCCATAACTCCCAGCAGCCGGTCCTCAATCTTTATCGGAAACAGCAACACGCTGCGGTAGCCATTGGCCCATAGGGCCTGCTGCAGTGGATCGGTATGGCTTTGGGCTTCAATATCTTCGATAACTACCGGCGCTTCAGACTCAACCGCGCGTTCGTAGACCGAACCTTTCAGGGCCGGACCGTGCAACAATTCAACCTGATCGGCCAGGAGGCTGGGTTTCTTATCGTGAAAGGCTCGCGGTAGCTCTTCGAAAAACGTATCCGTACCGGAAATGCCGACTTCCAGCTGGGGAATCTTAAAGAAAGAACGCAATTGACGGCGCATAAAATGCATGTCGTCGTACATCGGATGATCCCGGTGACCGAGTAGCCGGTTTTTCAGGCGAGAAATCGCCTCCTGTTCGGTGACATCCGTCAGATAGACGAACACGAGCCCGCGAAACTCAAAACGGTCTACCGGAACAACCGCCAGCCAACGATCCAGGTCATAAGGATGCTGTAATAAATCCCTAATTTGCGCCTCGGATAGATCGGGTAGCTCTCCCTGGACATGCGGTTCTACAAAGTCGGTAATATTGACTTTGAGGTGGGTCTCCAGCTGCGTCTCCTTATTCCAGGTGGTCACCACGGGAGGTAAGATCGACCCCAGCTGTTGATCGTAACAGCGCATAAGCACCAGACGGCAGGCGTTTAAAACCAGCTTACGCCACAGCTGCTCCTTCGTTTCCCACATTTGAATCTCGACCTGCTCGGATTCAAGCAACTCTTTTAGCGCTTGGGTAGCAAACATGTAGCGGTAATCCAGCGGCGGGTTAATGTACCCGAGCCGCCACTCCTCGCGCAAGGCCGGGAAAAAACCCTGCAATAGGACTTCCAGTAGTTGAGGATGATTCTGCAAGGTTTCCGCGCTCAGGGTAGGCTGCATCAAATCGGGCGCCGCCTCAATGAGCCTAATCACTTCTTCCGAAAAAAAGTGCCTGCTGGAATCACTTGCTTTTAAACGCCGCAATTCCTTTAATAAAGGTTGCAAGCTGATTGTAGTTGTAAAAGGACGCCTGCCGCCTTCGGCTTCCAGACCAAAGGACAAAAAATCTTCTAAACCCTCAAAGGGAAGCTCAAAATGCGGCCGGTCATGTTTGAAGTCTTCCATATTCTTAAAACACCTAAGGCGAAATACGGGTTTCATAGCCTCGCGCACCATGGCGGCCGATTTGGCGCGCATGCCCGGAAAATTGGGCGGCCCGTCGAGCGAATTGGCGCCGTTGGCCATTTTCATGCCCCCGCAAATACCGTTGGTCAAATCGTCACAAAAGGTCAGATCTCCGATGGTCTTTCCATCCCGCATTTTGAGGTAAACGGTTTGCCCGCTCATCAGATGGCCGGAGCCCTTTGGCGCCATGAACTAGTACACAGTGTACTAGTGCTTCGGGCACTAAGTAAATGATCGTTTTCGGGAGCTTATTTTGGCGATAGACAAGGC
>CAYWHT010000337.1:0-2597 GCA_964458135.1 uncultured Saprospiraceae bacterium
TCGGTAATCCCCTTGTCTCCCGCAGGAGAATTCCGCCCGGAGCGGAATCGAGGCCCGCCCTAGACACACCAAGTCTAACCCTAATATTTATAATTGTAGAGTCAAAACTATTTGGCGCCTGCGTGGCGTCTTTGCGAAAATGGCCTTGCGCCATTTTAATGCCAAATTAGAAAATGTTGGGTAAAGATGAAAGTATTGGGTAGTGGTTCCCCGTCCTCGTTCCTCGGCCGGAAAAAGTCGGTAAGGGCTTCGAAGCTACAGCATCCTTGCCCGCTATTCATTATCACCCCCGTCATTGCGTTTTAAATTTAACATTAAGGAGACAATGTGGGAGTAGCCGCCGCGCTCATCTCCCGGATCGGTAAAAGCATAATCCACCAGGAGGCTGCCCAGTTGGAATCCCACCCCCAGGCTGGGGCGAGCGGTGAGGGTCTCTTCTCCGCCAAAGTCTGTTTCGTCCTGGAATTGATTGACCCCTGCGCGCAAGAATACGAAGCGGCGATAATCAAACTCCAGGCCGAAGGCGGGATCGATACTGAAGGGATCGCCCGGGATAAGGGTGTTGCGACGGCCATCGGTGCTCATAACGAAGTTGAGTTCGGGATAGATGCCGATATCGCCCGTCCGGAATTGATGGGCCATGCCCAGCAGGATCGTTGGGTTGGTCGTTTCAACGCTGTTGAGGGGCGCCCCTCCGCCGGCTAATTCCAGCACTTCCTTTTCTTCATCGGTAAAGTCGAAAGACCAGGCGTTAAAAGTGGTGGTGATGTCCTGGGCGAGTAATCCGAAGCGCCAGTTGCCGATCCGGTATTGACTGCTCAGATCGATGCCGAAGCCCCAGGAAGTGGCAAACGGCCCGATGCGGCGGTGGATGACCTTGACGTTTCCGCCTACCAGCCAGTTGGGGGTGTTGGGGCTAATGGGCTGGGCGTAGCTGAGCAGTAAAGCATAGTCGGCCGCTGAAAATTCGGTGACGTTGTCGAAATTGATGGTGCCGTCGTCCTCGTAGAGGGTCAGGGTGTTGGGAATGCCGTCAATGCCGAAACGTATCAGGGAAAGCCCCAGCCGGCGGTTACCCTTGGCTAAAGGGAGACTTACGCCCAGGTAATCGAAATTACCCACCCCGGCAAACCATTCGGAATGCATGGCGCCAACCTGCAATCCCCGGCCTTTGAGACCGGCAAGCCCGGCGGGGTTCCAGACGCCGGCCGTGACGTCGCTGACGCCGGCCACTACGGCGTTGCCCATGGCTTGCGCCCGGGCGCCAACGCCAATGGAGAGAAATTCGTTGCTGAATTTTTGAGCCCCCAGAAACAGGGGCAGCGAAAGGGCGATAAGTCCCAGCATCAGTTTGGAGGGTAGCGTTCGGCTCATAGTCGTTTTTTGTTCTTGCTTTGTAAAGCCCGGCGCCAACTTTTAAGTGTGCCTGAAAAAGCCAATAGCTGCCCGGAAGACATTTTGCCGCAAACCCATGCATAATCCGGGTTAAGGCGCTTCTGCCTCCTCCATAATCTCCCGCCGCTTGTCGCGGTTCACGGCAATACTCGCATTGAGCTCGAACCCCACCAGTATGAAAAGTGAATTGATCTGTATCCACAACATGAGCACGATGATGGAGCCGATGGCGCCGTAGAGCTCGTTGTAAGTGTTGAAGTTGTTGACGTAGGCTGAAAAAACAACCGAAGAGAGGATGCAGAGGCTGGAGGCCAGGGTGGCGCCGGGCGTAAAAAATTTAAACCGCTGCCGCAAGGCGGCACCGTAGCGGTAGATCATGGCGATGGAGGCATAGAACAACATGATGATGACGACCCAGCGCAGGGCATTGAGCAAAAATTCCAGAAAGATGTCCAGCCCGACCAAGTCCGCCAGCCAGTTAATCAAAAACTTACCCAAAATGATCAACACGATCGACCCGACGAGCAAGGCGCCGACAAAGAGGGTAAGGAATATGGCGATAAACCGTTTTTTCAGCCCGCCCCGGTTTTTGAAAGTCTGGGAGTAGGATTTTTCAAAGCCACGCATCAGGGCAATCATGCCGTTGGAGGCGAAGAAGATGGTCAGTAGAGTACCGAAGGAGAGCAGGCCGACCCGCGGGTTGGTCGCCACATCTTCCACGAAGACAAACAAGCGGTCGCCCGCCACGCCGGGCATAATTTTGCTGATTTCCGCCCGCAGGTATTCTTCGAAGTTTTCGCCTTCCGGCAAATATTCCAGGAAATAATCCTTGAGCAGCGGGATCGTCGTGAACAGTACGATAAGGGAGGGGAAAAGCGAAAGAAAGAAGCCAAAGGCGGCGGAATTGGCCCGCGTGAACAAGTCGAAGCGCTGAAATTCGCGAAACACAAAAAAGACCACATCGTAGATTGGCACCCGGAAAAATCCGGGGAGCGACCGGCGCTTTGACCAGGCCTCCAGCCGCTTGAGCAAAGGATGCTCCACGATTTGGTCCTTTATTTCATTGATCTTCTTCAGCAGATTCACGATCCAAAAAGTAGGGTCTTAGTCGGTTAAGCAGAAAATCGGGCGCGGGAACGGTCTGATTAGTTGGGGTGTCGACGATGCAAAGTTTAACGTTACCCCCGTTGACCAATTTGTTG
>CAYWHT010000337.1:2607-5363 GCA_964458135.1 uncultured Saprospiraceae bacterium
TTGTGCTCGTTAAATAACTCCATATAAAAAACGATAAATTGCTCCGGCAGTTCACGCAAGGTGGTGCGAATGGTAATCAACTCATCGTAGCGCGCCGGCCGCACGAAACGCATCTGCAGCGAAACGACGGGCATCATGATGTGATGCGCACTTTCCATTTCCCGGTAGGTGAGCCCCAGCGAACGCAGCAGTTCCACCCGCCCGATCTCGTAATACTGCGCGTAGTTGCCGTAGTAAAGATAACCCATCTGGTCGGTTTCTCCGTAGCGTACGCGCTTTTGGTAATCGAAAGATAGCATAAGCCAACCATTTTGCTAATCCGGATCGACGCGTTCGATCGGGCAACTCATGCAATGGGAGCCGCCACGCGCCCGGGATAATTCATTAGAGGGGAGGGTGATGATGGTGTCCTGGATTTCTTCTATCCGGAGTTTCCCACTCTGCAGGCCCTCCAGGAGCTCCATAGCGGGCAGGATGCTGTAGCCGGCCGCGCGGAAGGCGCGTTCGGTCATGGGATTGCGATCGTAAGTAATGGCGATGCCCGGTTTAATGGCCAGCAGGTTGCAGCCGTCCGTCCATTGCTCCCGCTCCTGGTAGGGTGATTCGCCGTCGCCGCTGAGAATAAATTCCGTATTTGGATCGATTTCCGCAGCGAGAAAATCCTTGACGGAAGGATAGACGGCCGTTTCGCCTTGCCGCCGGCTGACTTCCACATTAGATCCCAATCCGTCTAGTACAATGGGCTTAAAGGCCACAAAGTGGCGGTGGTTAATCTGGGTAAAGATGGTGTCGATGTGCATGTAGGAGCGATCGGTGGGAATGTTGATCTGCACGACATTATCGATGACGCCCCGTTCAAACAGCGCACGGCGCAAGGAACGGATGCCGTGGGCGGTCGTTCGTTCGCTGCAGCCAATCAGCAGGTAGTCCCGGTTGATGACCATGGCATCCCCGCCTTCCACCGACACCATCTCCCCGCGTTTGGAAGGAGGGAATTCATCGACGTCATTCAAATTGATGAGCTTGCCCGCTTCCTTGAGTTGCCGGAAGATGGGGTGCGCCCAGAGAATGAAGCGGGTGATGAAATTTTCCCGGAAGCGGGCCTCCTTGGCGGCCTTGGTGATGACGAGATAATCGTTGACGGCAACGGCGATATCGCGGGTGAAAATGAAGTTGGGGATCGGGTCGAAGAGGATATAATCATCAGCGGGATAATAGCCCGAAATCAGGACGCCGGCCAGTTCTTCATTGGAGAGCCCATCGAGTAGCGTTTTGGCGGTAGTGGGCAATTCTTCGTAGTCGACGATGCGCTCTATCATTTTCTGCTTGCTGCCGGCGTCTTCGGCCAGTGCTTCGAGTAATAATTGTTCGGTATATAGTACATTGCCCTCTCCCAGGAACACCTCCAACACCCGGGCAAAGATATCGTGTTCGGCCTGCATTTGCGGGAGGTATACGATGTCGTCAAATAACAACTCCTCCGCCCGGCGAGGGGAAATCCGGGCAATGCCCTTATCAGGCCGATGGATGATGACCCGCCGCAGGGGATGGATTTCGGAAGAAACCCGTATCTTATGGTCCATATGGTTAGGGTTTTAGTGGTTTCCGGCAAATATGCGATAAAATATCAGAATGCCAAGCTCCTTTCCACCCGATAGGAAGATGGTGGCTTTAGGGTATTATTTCATTTTTCGTTATTTTGTAGAATTAGAAGACTTGCTCATCGATTGCTATCTTCGCAGGGAAAACCTTCGAGTACCTTGAGATGTAAAGCTTTTACGGGTTAATCATTTGATAAAGAACTATGACGACGTACAACGATAAAGCGCAAAAAAAATCTTTCTGGCAACGCCCCGAGGGCGTAACGGGCATGGTGGTGCTGGCCGCCTTACTCATCGGCGGGGGCTACCTGTTGTTTCAATTGTTGCCCGTGCTGATCGGGCTGATGCAAAATATTCTCTACCTCAGCCTCATGTTGCTGGCCCTGGGCGCCATCGTTTACGTGGTGCTGGATCCCAAAATGCGGAGTTTGATCAGCATCATGTATCAACGGGCGATGCGCTGGCTGACGGGGCTCTTCGTGCAGATCGATCCGGTGGGCATCCTGCGTAACTACGTGGAGGAGCTTAAAAACAACCTCTCCGAAATGAATAAGCAAATCAGCAAACTGCGCGGGCAAATGCACAAACTGCGGGAGCTGATCCACAATAACAACAAAAAGATCGAATCCAACCTGGCCATGGCCAGCAAAGCCAAAGCTAATGAACAGCAAGCCCAGGTCATTCTAAAAACGCGGAAGGCGGGCCGTTTGCGCGAATCCAATATGCGCCTGGAAGATCTCTACAAAAAAATGGAGGTCCTCTACCGCACCTTGAACAAGATGTACGATAATTCCCAAATCCTCCTGGAAGACGTCAAAGACCAGGTCGAGCTCAAGGAGCAGGAGCGCAAGGCCATACACGCCAGCTACAGCGCCATGCAATCGGCCAAGAGCGTCATCAGCGGCGATCCCGACCGCCGCGCCATGTTCGACGCCGCCATGGAAGCCATCGCCGACGACGTAGGCAAAAAGGTAGGCGAAATGGAACGCTTCATGGAAATGTCTTCCAGCTTCATGGAATCGGTCGACCTCCAAAACGGCATTTTCGAAGAGGAAGGCCTCAAAATGCTGGAAAAATGGGAGAAAGAAAGTGAATCCCTCATCCTGGGCGATGAAAAAGAACACCTACTCCTCCAAGCCAATAACGACGCGGAGG
>CAYWHT010000338.1:0-5350 GCA_964458135.1 uncultured Saprospiraceae bacterium
GTGGGTGAAGCCCTGAAGGGGCGACACACCTGCTGGGGCTCTGCTAGTGGAGAAGAAGTTCACGGGGAAATCATGGAGGCAGCCGGGCCTCCTCGCTAGCGAGCAGGAATCGACCGGTTTCGCCAATGCTTCCTACGTAGGAACGAATCAACAAATCAAAAAACCAGCACATCAACTCCTAAATACTTTAGTCCATTACAAAGAACGCATCATTCCATGACCAACAAAGAACGCGCCGAGCTGAAAGCCAAAATCGAGGAAACCATTACCAAGACGGAAGCAGAAACAAAGCAATTGGAAGAAGCCACACAACCCATCTCGCCGGAAAATTCTCGTTTATTCTTTTTAATTTGACAAAGTCATCCAAATAGTTACGCCAACGTCCCCTCACTAAAGTGCCGCGCCATCAGCCTTTCCAAAAAGGTTTGATCCGTTTCGTCGAAGGAACCTTTCTGCGAACTATCCACGTCAAAAACCGCCAGCAGTGCCCCTTGCCGGTCGAATACGGGGACGACGATTTCCGAGCGGGAGTTTGGGTCGCAGGCGATGTGGTCGGCGCCTTGTGTGAGAGCGTGCACGTCGTTGACGATTTGCGTTTTCCGTTCCCGGGCGGCTTTCCCGCAAACGCCCCTGGAAAAGTCGATATGCAGGCAGCCCAGGGTGCCCTGGTAGGGCCCTACCGATAGGCGCCCGTTGTTGACCAGATAGAATCCGACCCAGTAATAATGGGTTAAGAAGGTTTTCGTAAGGCAACAAATGGTCGACATTTTCAAAATTATGCCGTCTTCTCCTTCCAAATTGGCGTCGATAGCCCGTACGGCTTCCGCGTAAGCGGCTTGTTTTTCCGTCGGCGTCATATTTCGGGAAGGCCGGATGAAGTAGGGCATTTGTTCGGCAGCGCTCATACGTTGTCGGTTTTGCGATTGGATTTGGAACGGTGCGGATGCTTGGGCTTTGCGCCTGGTTAATCCCGGTGGCTCCGCTGCAATCCACCCTCCAAACAACAAACTAAAAACGAAAACCGCCAACCCATTTCCACAAAATTTCTTACTTTTCCCATATTGTACGTACTACACAAACTTTCAACCCACACTATGCAGATTCTGGATTTAAAAAATGGCCTGTTGCCGGTGCTTTTGGTAATGGTAATGGGCTTGTATTCTTGTCAACAACAAACCGAAACCACCTTGGCTAGCCCGACTCCGTCTCTTGATCCCGTCGTGGAGGGTAAGATTGACTCTTTGCTCGACTTGATGACGCTGGAAGAAAAGATCGGCCAATTGAACCAGTACAATGGCAGTTGGGATGTGACCGGCCCGGCGCCCGAAGGCAATAATAATGAAAAGAAATACCAGCAAATCCGGGAAGGAAAAGTCGGCGCCATGCTCAACGTCGTTTCCGTGGAAGATACCCGCGAAGCCCAGCGCCTGGCCGTTGAAAACAGTCGTTTGGGTATTCCGTTAGTTTTTGGCTACGATGTCATCCATGGTTATCAGACGATGTTTCCCATTCCGCTTGCCGAGGCAGCGAGCTGGGATCTGGCGGCCATTCAGGCTTCCGCAAGGGTAGCCGCTACCGAAGCGGCTGCTTCCGGCATTCACTGGACTTTCGCTCCCATGGTCGATATTTCCCGCGACGCCCGCTGGGGTCGCATCATGGAAGGCGCCGGTGAAGACCCCTATCTGGCAAGCCTGGTGGCTGAGGCCCGGGTGCGGGGTTTCCAGGGGGATAGCCTTAGCGCTGAAAACACCCTGGCGGCTTGCGCCAAGCACTTCGCCGGATACGGATTTGCGGAAGGCGGACGCGATTACAACACGGTAGAGATTACGGAAAATACCCTGCGCAACGTCGTGCTACCCCCCTTTAAAGCCTGCGTCGATGCCGGCGTGGCCACTTTTATGAACGCCTTTAACGAAATCGGGGGTGTTCCGGCTACCGGAAGTATACACCTGCAACGCGACATATTGAAAGGGGAATGGGGTTTTTCAGGTATGGTGGTATCCGACTGGGATACCATCGAGGAAATGGTGGAGCACGGCGTTGCCAAGAACCGCCGGGAAGCCGCCCAACTGGCCATCACCGCGGGTAGCGATATGGATATGGAATCGGCTTCCTACGTCGACCACCTGGCCAGTCTGGTCGACACCGGCGCCGTAGAAGAAACCCTCATCGATGATGCGGTGCGCCGCGTGTTGCGACTGAAGTACAAATTAGGTTTATTCGAGGATCCTTACCGCTACTGTGATGAGCAGCGGGAGAGCGAACGGGTTTACAGCCGGGAAAATCGGGAAGTCGCCCGCGATGTCGCCCGCAAATCGATTGTACTGCTCAAAAACGAACAACAGTTATTACCCTTAAATAAAGACGTCGCCTCGATCGCGGTAGTCGGCCCGCTGGTAGCCGAAAAAGATGTGCCTTTGGGTAGCTGGCGCGCCCAGGCGATAACCAATTCGGCGGTCTCACTGTACGAGGGGGTACAGGCGGCAGTCAGTCCGCAAACTCAAGTCCTCTACGCTCAAGGCGCCCCATTGGTGACCAATGAAAGAAGCTTTACTACCGAACTGGAAATCAACGAAGCGGATACTTTTGATCTTGATGCCGCCCTAAGCGCCGCCCGCCGGGCGGAAGTCGTCGTCCTGGCATTGGGAGAAGACTGCTTCCAGTCGGGCGAAGGCCGCAGCCAGGTGGAAATTGGTCTCAAAGGGCCGCAAGACGAACTGTTGCGGGCCGTATACGAGGTCAACCCCAATGTTGTCGTCGTCCTGATGAACGGACGCCCCCTGCAAATCAACTGGATGTCCGAAAATGTTCCCGCCATCGTCGAGGGGTGGCACCTGGGTTCACAGGCGGGTCACGCCCTGTGCGACGTGTTGTTCGGCGATTACAACCCCAGTGGTAAACTACCGGTATCCTTTCCGAGAGCCGTAGGCCAGCTTCCACTCTATTACAACCATAAAAGTACGGGACGCCCCGAGCCGGAAGGACCGAATTCCGTCTTTTGGTCGCACTATACCGACGCGCCCAATACGGCCCTGTATCCCTTCGGCTACGGACTTAGCTATACCACTTTCGAGTATTCCGATATTCAGCTCAGTGGGGATTCTTTAGCTATGGAAGGCGAATTAGAAGTATCGGTTACGGTCACTAACACCGGTGAACGCTTCGGCGCCGAAGTCGTTCAACTCTACATCCGCGACCTGGTGGCCAGCACTACGCGGCCGGTAAAAGAACTTAAAGGTTTTCGCAAAATCGAACTCTCCCCGGGCAATAGCCAGGAGGTGATCTTTACGCTCAGTGCGGAGGATTTGGCCTTTTACAACCGCGCTGGGGAGTGGACGGCCGAGCCGGGCGAATTCAAAGTGTTCGTCGGCGCCAATAGCCGGGATGTGAAGGCGGCTGATTTTGTGTTGCAGTAAGTTTGGTGGATGAATGGCGGAGTGGAAGTTTTGCAAGGACATTTTGTTCTCTGAAATGGGGGGGTGGGATGTAGGAATTTCTGGGGCGCCAGCCCCGAGCAACATTCAAAGGCGAGGGGGCGCCAGCCCCCAAGCTCCCCCCTCCTCCATTTACCGATCCCGCTCCCGAATACCTTGAAACTCCGATCCCGCCTTCCACTGGGGGAAGGTCTCCTCCCCGGCCAACCGGCGGGCCACTTCAAAGAAAAATTGCGCATCTTGCTGGAGCCCGCTCATGACCCAAGTTTCCGGATCGTATTCATCGGAAGGGCGATGGTAATCGTTGGCGGTATAAGCTTCCTTTTGCCGCCGGCCGTATGCTTTGCCTTTGCTGATGTGATCGATGCCGCTTTCGGCGTAAAGCGCCGGGATGCCGATCTTGGCAAAGCTGAAGTGATCGGAGCGGAAGTAGAACCCTTTTTCGGGCTCCTGATCGGGTACGATGTAGCGGCCTTGTTCCTGTACGACACTTTCGGCATAATCGTCGAGCTCGGATTGGCCGTAGCCGATGACGATGAGGTCTTTGGTGCGCCCGTAGGCGTTGAGGGCGTCCATGTTGAGGTTGGCCACGGTATTATTGGGGTCGAAGATGGGATTTTCGGCGTAGTGAGCCGAACCTAATAACCCTTGTTCTTCGGCAGTGACCAGCAGGAAGACGATACTGCGTTCCGGTTTCCGGGGCAGTTTGCTGAAGGCTTCGGCGATGGCGAGTGCACTGGCGGTACCGGTGGCGTTGTCTACGGCGCCGTTGTAGATGGAGTCGCCGGCCACGGGTTGAGCAACACCGAGGTGATCCCAGTGCGCCGAATAGATGATAACCTCTTCGGGACGCTCGCTCCCCTCGATCATGCCGACGACGTTCTGGGAAACATCTTTTTTAAAGGAGTTGCGCAAGCTGTGGCTAACGGTGACGCCCAGGGGAATGGGCTCGAAGTCGGGACTCTTGGCCTGTTCGAAAAAGCGGGCATCCGTCATGCCGGAGGCTTTGAATATCCTGGAAGCCGTATTGAGCGTCACCCATCCCTGTATGGCGGCGCGACCCATGTTGCCATCCGGGGTTTGCAGGTTGAGTTTGGCGCCCGACCAGGAGCTGGAAACGACAAACCACGGATAACCCGCCGCCGCCGTTTCGTGGATGATCAAAATGCCATCGGCGCCCTGACGGGCGGCTTCTTCGTATTTGTAGGTCCACCTACCGTAATAGGTCATCGTGTTGCCCTTGAATAGCGTACTGTCGCCACTCTGAAAGCCGGGGTCGTTGACCATGACGACGGCGGTCTTGCCCGTCATGTCGATGCCCTCGTAGTCGTTCCAGTTGTATTCCGGCGCCACAATGCCGTAGCCGCAAAAGACGAGCTCGGATGCGTCAAGCGTGATGGTTTCTTGTTCGCGCTCGGTGTAGGTGACGAAGTCTTTACCTAGCTGCAAATCGAAGGCGGCATCCGGTCCGCTGACCTGCATGCTAGAGTCGGGCATGCCCTGAATTTCCACTAGCGGCGCCTCCTGGAAATAGCTGTCGCCATTGCCGGGCGCGATGCCGAGCTTTTGGAATTCGTCCCGCAGGTAGTTGATGGTTTTGTTTTCGCCTTCGGTAAACGGCTTACGCCCCATAAATTCATCGGAGGCCAGGGTGCGGATGTGTCGTTGAATGGTGGTGGAGTCAACCTGTATCTCGGCGCCACCGCCATCGGCGCCGCCGCTTTGACAACCGCTGCTAAACAAGGCGCCGCCAAAAATAGTGAGGATCAAAAAACGCAATTTCGGGCTCATAGCAGAAAATTTAGTGCTGGATATATCGTATCCAATTCTTTAGGGATGAAAGCAGGCTTTCCCGGAAGATCCAGTTATAGTCTGACAACCCAAAATTTGTGAATTCTGACTTGCTCTTTTTAGCT